>JBCCBR010000507.1:0-2923 GCA_039033935.1 Verrucomicrobiota bacterium | reverse complement strand
CCTCCTTGCCAACGGCTTGTTCACCAACCGCGGGACTCTGATCGCAGCCGACGACGGATTCGACGTCGATGGCAGTCATGCGGGGCGCGCCGAGAACTTTGGGACGATTCGAGCGGCGGTTGATGGATTTGATGTCGACGGGGATTTCAGCGGAGAGATTTTCAACTGCGGCATCATTGAGGCGGGCCAGTTTGGTTTCATCTTTTCCCCGACCGGGATAATGGCGGGAACCGCAACCGGAACCTTTCATAACCACGGCGGGCGGGTCCAGGGTGGATTGGGCGCCATCTCGTTCAGCGACGGAGATGGGCGAGTGATTCTCTCGGGGCCTTCCCACATTGTCGGTTCGATCGCTGGCGGGGGCGGGTCTGGCGATGTCTTGCGATTCGAAAACATGCGCGGCGTTAATGCAGCGAAGCAGGCCGAGCTCGCCGCCCTGTCTACCACTGACCCTAATGCGGGAACAGTAACGCTGTTTGGCGAAACGATCACGTGGCTGAACATCGAGGACATCCAGGTCGATAGCTCGACTCTGGAATCCTACGAAAGCCTCTTCGCAGGCTCGGGGCTGACTGGATATGGTGCATCGCTCGACAATCTGAATGGCCTCGATGACGACCTCAGGACATTTCTCAAGGCTCTCAACGACGTGCCTGAGGATGTCTTGACCGACGCAGCAAGTAACAGCTCGGGACAGACTTTGAGAAATTCGATGGCAGATCTTCGCCGGGAGCGGGATGTCAATTTCTACCATCTCTTTGCGAATCAGTTCTCTTCCTTGCGTGGTGAAGTATCCGGGGCAGGCAGTCTCTCCGCTGTCAGCTCGGGCAATATCTTTTCTCGAGAGGTCGCGATCGGTGCATCGGTTGAAATGGCCACGCCCGAGATCGATACCTGGGTGACGAGCTATGTCGGAAGCGGAAACCAGAACCGCAACGGAGCCAGAGCCGCAGCAGATTACGACCAGACGTCGATCCTGTTCGGTCGCGGGGCCCATTGGAGCGATGACGCCTGGGTCGGGTGGTTTGGCGGGTATTCCCGCAGCGAGGGCCAGGCCGATGCCTTCGGAAGCTACCTTGAAAACAATGGAGGCTGGTTTGGAATCAATGCCCAGTTCAGGAGAGGTGAAGCCTTTGCGACTTTCATCGGCGGGGTCGGCTTTCAGGATATCGAAACAATTCGTGTCGACTTTCTCGGGAATCGCCATGAAGGCGACACCGAAGCCTTCGGTGGATTTCTCTACACTCAGTTTGGCAAAGACATCGCTTTCGGAGAAGAAGGGCGAGGCAAATGGACTCCCTACGTTGGATTCACACTAGGTGGTGATGCGATCAGCGACTATTCGGAGAGTGGGCCGCTTGGTTCGAGCCTGCGATTCGAGGATGACACCGAGACAGTCTTTCAGACAGTGATCGGCATCAGTGCATCCGGCTATGGGGAAACGAGAAAGGGATGGTTTCGACCGCGAGCAGATCTCGCCTGGTGGCATTCCTATGGAGACGACTCGTTCGGGGCAGGTCTTGCCAGCTCCAATCTTCTCAACAACTTCAGTGTGTCCAATCCGGCTGCGAACGAGAATCGTGGAGTGCTTCAGCTGGGGATTGAGTTCGGGCTGGATAATTTGGAAGACTGGATCTTCGAAGCCGGATACTTCGGGATTGTCGGAGAAGACGATTACAACTCTCACGGTGCCACCTTTGGTGCCCGCGTTGAATTTTAGCGTCGGTTAGGATCATCAAATGGGCCCGGCAATGGGTCTAGACTTCGCGGACAGCCGAGGACGGCTATCCTCCGGCGGGTCGGCTTTACCGGTGCATTCCCGATAAACCAAACACGTCTACGCTACGCTGCCTTTTGCTAATCGCTTCAGCAAAGTGCGCCACCTAGGCTTTCTCGAGGATCACCTCGGCTTTACGAATGATGACGGGCTCTCCGTCACCTTGGATCCAATACCCTGGTCGGCCTGATTCTTTAACGATGCCGGGGCGGAATGCTTCGGGCACTTCGCTGCGGGTCCCCCACCCTTTCCGGGAGACGACCTCGATGTGTCGTCGGTGCTGCAGGGTCACCTCTGTGCCAGCTGAGAGCGTGAACGGCTCTATCCGGTATTTGCCCTTGGTCGATGTGATCTGCTGAAGGAGGCTTTCGAACAAAGGCTCCAGACTGCTGTGCTTTCGGGAAGCGCGACACCTGGCGAGCAAGATCTCAAGCTGCTCGCTGGTCTCGACCAACACGAGGAAGACGTCTACTTCCTGGTCACTGAGATAGAGAAGACGGGAAAATTTCTCAGAAAGCCCGATCTCAACTCCCTTCCGACTCTGGCGCTGCGCCCTTCTGATCTCATCGTTGATCTCAATCCGCAGCTGCGAGAGATCCATCTCAGTTTTGTCTCTCTCGGATCGAAGTTCAGAAACATCGCGGGAGAGCCGGGAGACCTCGTCATCAAGCGCATCACACTGGTCGCGCAGTCGGTTCACCACATCGTCACCATAGTCTCGCCAAACCGCTTCGACGTTGCTGAGTCGCTCCGAAATGGAGAGTTGCAAATCCTCAAGACGGTTAATCATCGGACCGACCTCTCCCAGATCAAATGGGTCCGCCTCACCGCTGAGCTGCGGCTTTTCGCGGTCGGCCCAGTAGGCAAAACTTCTCTCCAGCCTCTGGGTGATTCGCCTGACGCGCCGACCATCCTGATCGTGCGCGCGTTGCACACGATCTCGGTCTCGCTCGATCGAGGCATTGGCAGCCTCTTGCTCATGCAAAGCCCATTTCGCCGTTTGAACTTCCGACTCGAGAAATTTGGTCTGCTGCTCGGCTTCAGCTACCAAGCCACCAAGCCGCACGATCTCGGCACTCAAATGAGCGGCGTTAGCTCTCTCTGATTCGACAAGATTCTGCTCGGATTGCAAGGCTGCCTCCAGCT
>JBCCBR010000506.1:0-2925 GCA_039033935.1 Verrucomicrobiota bacterium | reverse complement strand
CCCAAAAAGCGTTACCCATGTCCTGACACTGAAGTGTTACCCATGTCCTGAACCCACCAACTAACATCCAACATCCAACATCCAACATCCAATGACCAATGACCAATGAACACTCTAATCCATCAAAAAATCGTCCTGGTCCTGAATCGCAACTGGCAGGCGATTAACACTCGGACCCCAGCTGAGGCATTCTGCCAAATGGCGACCGATGTTGCGACCGGACTCGACATCCAGGGCCAAGACTGGATGGTCCCGACCAGCTGGGCGAACTGGTGCAAACTGCCGGTCCGAGAAGACGATGCTTCGATTGGCACCTCATCTGGGCTGATCCGAATTCCCACCGTCATCGTCTGCGCCAACTACGCGCGAGTCCCCACGCGCCGTCCTAGCTTTAACCGACGAAACCTCTGGGAGCGCGACGAAGGGCGATGCCAATACACCGGGCGAGTTCTGGCTCCAGACGAGGGGAACGTCGACCATGTCGTGCCCCGCTCCCGCGGCGGGGCGACCGACTGGGAAAACTGCGTCCTTGCTGCAACCGAGGTGAACTCACGCAAAGCTGACCGCACTCCTCGTGAGGCGGGGCTGACTCTGCGTCAGGAACCTCGTGCCCCTGCCGCGTTGCCCGTGACGGCATTCATCAGAAACAGCCACGACATCCCGGACTGGGAGCCGTTTCTGTTTTGCTGAAGTCTGTTCAGGAGCGGAAATGCTCTGAACCGAGGTGGCCGAAAAGAGCGAGGTCGGGGCTCTCAGGCAGATCTGCCGAGAGCCTGTAGCCGCATTTACAAAATGTGGCAGCTGTGAGCCCCGATCAGACGCTCCGCCCCGCCGCGCTTTGGCAAGCGCAGCTACCCCATTCGAGCGAACGCCCTCTCGTGGTGGCAGCTTGACCTTTGAGACGTTTTTAGGTCCGACCGGAACGAGAAGGCTCGTAGCCGCATTTACAAAATGTGGCAGCTGTGAGCCCCGATCAGACGCTGCACTCCGCCGCGCTTTGGCAAGCGCAGCTACCCCATTCGGGCGAACGCCCTCTCGTGGTGGTAGCTTGACCTTTGAGACGTTTTTAGGTCCGACCGGAAGGAGAAGGGTCGTAGCCGCATTTACAAAATGTGGCGACTGTGAGAGCGGATCGGACGCTGCACCCCGCCGCGCTTTCGCAAGCGCAGCTACCCCATTCGAGCGAACCCCTCTTGGTTCAACCTATCGTCAGCGATGACTGGAATCGACGCCGGGAATACAGTGGCACTCTTCCACCAACTTCTACTCAGTCAGCTCGGCAATCTTTGAGAAGGCCGCCGCGCTGCTGTTAGCCAGCATTTCACCAGCGGCATCGACGAGTAGGTAATGAGGCACAGCATTTCGGGTTTTGTATTCGAAAAGCCCGCTGCGCTCAGCATCATCCGGGAGGATGGTAAGCCAGGGAAAGCCTTCGCTCTCAGCCCAAGTTTGAGCCGCATCATCGCTCCGGTCGTGAGACACATGAATAAAAGCGACCTTTGTATTCCCTTCGAGTTCCTGCTTGTAACGCTCCACTAACTGCGGAGCAGAAGATCGGCAGGGGGGTCACCACGATGCAGAGTAGTAGAGGAAGTAGTATTCGGGAACGACATCCAGTTCCGTCCTCCGAAACCGTGAACCATCGAGCTTTGAAAGCTTTGTCTTGGCGATCAACGCACCCACCTCCGAAGCTTTGAGCGCTTCTTCGATGGCGTCTGGGTCCATTGGCTTAGACGCCTCTTGCTCAGCGAGGTATGTTTGATCGGCTTCTGAAAGTACATCGGCAGAGAAAGTGAGCCGGCGCCCCCCGGTGATCACTTCGACCTGTTTTGAGTCCGGATTGTAGGACCGCAATTCCCCTTCGAACGTTTTTGATCCGTCGGCGCTCGTCCAGGTCCGAGATTCTGCGGATACAGAGAGCGCCAGAGACAGGATCAAGAATCCGATTGTTGTGATGCTGAGCTTCTTCATCGGTTTCTGATCGTAACGGATGCTCAGAGTCCTGTCCTCAAAAAACTGTCCCAGATTTTCAACGCTTCCAGAAATGAAGTCCCACCTCAAAAACGCGTTCATTGGTTCTCTCGTCGCAGACGCCGTCGCCATGCCGGTGCACTGGTATTACGACACCAGCGCGCTGGATCGGGACTACCCGAAACTCGACGGTTACCTGGCACCCCGCAATCCTCACACTGACAGTATTCTCTGGCGTTCCCAGTATACCCCTCGGAATGCGAGAGGCGATATCCTCCACGACCAGGCAAAGTTCTGGGGCCAACGGGGGATCCATTATCATCAATTCCTCAAAGCTGGAGAGAATACCGTGAACTATCAGCTCGCCGCCGAGCTTTACCGTCTTATCATTCGAGAGAGCGCCTACTCTCCCGACCGGTGGTTAGATCGCTACATCGAGTGCCTTCTGACCCCCGGTTGGCACCGCGACACCTACTTGGAAGAGTATCATCGCGCCTTTTTCGACCGGCATGCGCGTGGCAAAAAACCTCGCGATTGCGGGATCGAGGATATCCACATCGGAGGGCTCGCTACCGTTCCGGCACTGGTTGCTGCGATCTCTGAAATCGAGACCGAACCTGCTGAGCTCGAATCAGTTGTCCGCCAACACATCGCCCTGACCCACCGTGCTAAGGTCGTCGACGCGGCTGGGCTCGCCTTGGTCAGAATGCTGCGAGACATCGCAGATGGAGCCACACTCGAAGACGCGGTGACCGAGCACGCGACCGGCTGGCTTGGTCGAAAGGAGCTTAACCAATTGGCAGAGTTGCCGGACCGAGCCATCATCGGGCGGCACTTTTCTCCAGCCTGCTATCTACCGGGATCTTTTGCCGCCTCGCTCGCATTGGCATGGAAGTATCAAAATGACTTCGCAGGGGGCATCATCGCCAACGCGCTCTGCGGAGGGGACAGTTG
>JBCCBR010000505.1:0-2937 GCA_039033935.1 Verrucomicrobiota bacterium | reverse complement strand
GTCGGGAAAATACCGGTAATCATGGGCGTCTTCCTTCGTCCGCATCAGCTCAGTCTGGCCGATCTCATCATTCCACCGCCAGGTCGCCTGGATGATTGGCTGGTCCGCCTCAAGCTCTCCGATCTGGCGATCGATCTCGTAGTGAATCGACCGGCGAATCGAGGAAATCGAATTTAGATTCTTCAATTCGATTTTTGTGCCGAGTTCCTTTTGGGATTCCGGGCGCACTGAAATATTGACGTCACACCGCATCTGCCCCTTCTCCATATCGGCATCGGAGACGCCGCTGTAGACGAGGATCTGGCGGAGCGAATTGAGGTAGGCGACCGCCTCTTCCGCTGACTCGATCTCAGGCTCGGAGACGATTTCCATGAGAGGCGTTCCCGCTCGATTGTAGTCGATCGTGGTGTAACCGCTGTGGTGGGTAGACTTAGCTACGTCTTCTTCCAGATGAATCCGGGTTAGCGCAACCGTCTTACCAGGATTCACAATCTCCTTCTGGTGGTCTTTCGGATAGGCAAGCTCGTAGAGCGGAACGCCTCCGCCCAGGCAAAGCGGCAAATCAAACTGTGAGATCTGGTAATTCTTCGGCATGTCCGGGTAGAAATAATTCTTCCGGTCCCACTTCACGACTTCGGGGGTCTCACATCCGAGCAACTGGCCCGCAAGAATAGTCCGCTCAATCGCTCCCTTATTTAAAACCGGCAAAGCTCCCGGAAGACCAAGGCAGGTCGGACAGGTGAGAGAGTTTGGCTCGGCACCGAACTCGACCGCGCAGCCGCAAAACATCTTGCTCACCGTCTTGAGCTGGACATGAACTTCGAGGCCAATGCTAGTGATGTAGGTGGGCATATCAGCGTTGCGGGACTATGGGAGAATCTGCTGTCGGTTTGGCGGCGAGCCGATACTCACTGAGAATCTCCGAGAGGGGTAGTTCAGCAAGATCTTTGCGAAACCGGACACTGGCGGCTAGCTCATGGATCGCCGGGGCCATCAGCAGCCCGACGATGTCCTGGCGCTCGATTGCGCGAATCAGATCAGGATCAGCCGACTGGGCCTCCCAATCGTGCGCCTTCAACTCGGATTCGACTTGAGGCATCTCGACCAGGAATTCGCGGAAGTCTTTCGACATCGAGGCCAAAACCAGCCCGGTCGCGTTTCTAGAACGACGTCGGCTGATGGGATCTACCATATCGAGAAAGACGGGAATCATAGGAATGGCATCAATTCCGTTGCGCCAACCCGTGACCGGTGAGGCTGGTCGTTCCCACGCCTGAGATGGGAAATTGATTTGGCCGAAATACAGCGCTTGAGCGGATTCATAAGCGGTCCCGACGACCCGGCAGCTAATCCAAAAGGCAAGAATCAGCGGTATCGTCGAAGCAGCCGCAAGAATCGCTCCCGGAAACCCTTCGGCGAGGCCCTCAAATGGAGAATCGGGATTAAAAAACCATTTCACGACCCAGCCGCCAACAATCCGGAAACAGAGATAAACGAAAAAGCCCAGTACCGCAGAAATCCCCAGGGCGGTTTTCCAACCCATCGCGAAACCGGCGAACTTCTCGGTCAGGGCTGGGATCGCTTGAAATCCACAAAGTAGAGCGGCAAGGGCAGCGCCCAGCGCGATGCCCGAAGCAATCAGCCCAACCGCACCGCGCTTCATCGAGACAATCATCGCACCGATCATGATCAATGCCGAAAATGCGAGGGGGAAAAGCGCGTTCATGGTCCGACCGGGCCAGCGAGATTTCTTGGTTAATCGAGATCGATTTCCCCGCAGAGCGCTCGCTGGCGCAGACAATGATCAACCAGAACAAGGGCGGTCATTGCTTCGACCATCGGGACCGCGCGCGGCAGCACACATGGGTCGTGGCGGCCGCGACCTTTTAAAACGGTGTCCTCCTGATCGAGTGATACCGTTTCCTGCTCGGTCATGATCGTCGCAGTGGGTTTGAAAGCGACCCTGAATACCAAGTCCTCTCCGTTCGAGATCCCTCCCTGCACGCCGCCAGATCGATTGCTGCTCGTGCGGACCTTTCCGTCTACCATCTGGAAAGGATCGTTGTGATCGCGACCGGTCATCTCCGTGCCAGCAAATCCAGACCCGATTTCGAACCCTTTCGTTGCCGGGAGGCTCAGCATCGCTTTCGCCAGATCTGCCTCGAGCCGATCAAAGACCGGCATTCCCAGGCCGACCGGCATGCCGCGCACAACGCATCCGACAATACCGCCGACCGAGTTGCCCTGTCCTCGGGTCTGCTTGACGAGCTCGATCATTGGGTCGACCACGTCGGGGTCTGCCGCCCTTACGATATTCGACTCAATAAAGTCTCTCTTTACCTCTGACGAATGGATCGCTCCCCGAATGGTGCCGATCGACTCGACAAAGGGCACAATCTCAAGCTTTGGAGCAAACTGGGCTGCGATCACTTTCTTCGCAATAGCCGCCGCAGCAACCCGGCCAATTGTCTCTCGTGCACTTGAACGCCCTCCTCCCTGCCAATTGCGAATCCCGTATTTTGCCTGGTAGGTGTAATCGGCATGGGATGGGCGAAACTTCTCGCTCATCTCGTTGTATGCCTCGGGTCGAGCGTCTTTGTTGCGGACCAGGATTGCGATGGGACTTCCCAAAGTCAGGCCCTCGAATGTGCCTGAAAGAATCTCGGCCGTATCTTCCTCTTTTCGAGGCGTTGTGATCTCGCTCTGTCCCGGACGGCGGCGATCCAAATCCGTCTGAATGTCCGCTTCTTCGAGAGGAATTTTGGGAGGACAACCATCAACCACGACACCGACGCCCCCGCCGTGTGATTCGCCCCAGGTTGAAAGTCGAAATAGCTGACCAAATGAAGATCCCATGCGGGGTCGAATGAACGAGATCCCGCCTCTGAGTCAACCGACTTCCGCATTCGCGACAAAGTGCTGGTGAGAGGATTTTGC
>JBCCBR010000504.1:0-2958 GCA_039033935.1 Verrucomicrobiota bacterium | reverse complement strand
CGTGGCAAGCCTGGCCGAAGAGAGCGGCGTGCTGATCGCCTGCAACCCCAGCAATCGGAATCGGCTTACCAAAAATCTCTGAAGCGCTCTCAGCGACCACACCGCTGCTCGGAACGATATTCGGCAAGACATCGGAGGGTATTTCAAAAAGCTCCAGCATATCTTTGCTCCAGACGACTTCGTTAATCGCGCAGAGTTGCGTCCGAGACGCGTTGGTGGCATCGGTGATATGGCTTTGACCGCCGGTCAGATTCCAAATTAACCAAGAGTCAATCGTCCCAAATGCGAGTTCGCCGTTTTTTACCCGCTCTCCCACGCCGGGGCGGTTTTGGATCAGCCACCGCAATTTCGTCCCGGAAAAGTAAGGGTCAATGACAAGGCCGGTGATCTCCTGGATGGTATTGGTGTGACCGTCCTTTTTGAGATCCCGACAAAAGTCTGACGTTCGGCGGTCTTGCCAGACGATGGCATTTCCAACTGGCTCACCGGTAGTGCGATCCCAGACCACCACTGTTTCGCGTTGATTGGTGATACCGATTGCCTTGATCTGACTACCCGTGAGGCCTGCTTTGGAAATGGCTTCACGAGCGACCTTGAGTTGCGTCTGCCAGATTTCAGTGGCGTCGTGCTCGACCCAGCCTGGTTTTGGGAAGAGTTGTTTGAACTCTTCTTGAGCCGAGGCGATCGGAAGGCCGTCTGCAGAAAAAATGATGGCTCGGGAGCTGGTCGTTCCTTGGTCGAGTGACAGAATCATGGCGGATTCTAGCCTCTCCCATCATTGAATCGCAATGAAATGAGTGCCCCGCTTCTTCACAGATCTATGAAGCGTCGGTCTCCTCGGCCGAATCGCTCGTGGCTTTGGTTGAGGCGATCGGGCTAGTGACGTGAAACGGTTTCGCTGAGGTTGAACAACATACGATTTACCATCGTCAGGCCGAGCAATTCATCTTTGGAAAGTTCCTCGTCCACCGGCAATCGACCGACCTCGAGAATCGCGACACTTTCCTCATCTGAAGATCGAGCGCGCTCAGATTCAAAAACATTGCGAAGCACGCTCAGTTCGGAATCAGAGGGATCTCGCTGGACGACACTTAGAAAAGCGTATCTAAGCAGATCATCGACGGTTGCGTTCTCATTCTTTTGCTGGAGGAGCTTCTGAGCAAGACCACGAGAAGCTTCCACGTAGGTCTCACCATTGAGCAATGCGAGCGCCTGGAGGGGAGTGTTGGTCGTTTCGCGCCGAACTGTGCAAATCTCGCGCGAGGGCGCGTCGAAAACGGCCATCATCGCTGGAGGAGCGGCGCGTTTGTAGAAGGTGTAGAGGCTCCGTCGATAGATTTGTTTACCTTCGGAAAGATCGTAGCTCATCGCATAGCCAGGGCGGAGCGTCAGTTCTTCCCAGATTCCGGCGGGCTGATAAGGATTGACTCCCGGCCCGCCCACCTCAGGGTTGAGGAGGCCTCCAACGGCGAGCGCCTGGTCGCGGATCACTTCCGCTTTGAGGCGTCCGCGGGGACCTCTTCCGACAAGACGATTGTCAGGATCGATCTCAGTAAGAGCGGGCCGTTCGAAGGAAGACTGGCGGTAGGTGTGGCTCTCAAGGATTAGCCGAACGATGTGCTGAATATCCCAGCCTGACTCAATTAACTCGATTGCGAGCCAGTCGAGCAGGGCAGGGTGACTTGGCCATTCACTTTGAGCGCCAAAGTCTTCCACAGTCTTGACGATTCCGACGCCGAAGAAACGATCCCAGAGATGATTCACGGCGACACGTGCGGTCAGTGGATTCTCTCGGCTGGTGAGCCACTGCGCAAATCCGAGACGGTTCCGTGGATACTCGTCGAGAAATTCATTGAGTGCCGCAGGTGCACCAGGCTCGAGAGGATCGCCAACGGGTGCATCGTAGGCTCCGCGAGCGAGGACATAAGTAGGTCGAGGAACATCCATTTCCTCCATCACCATCACAGTGGGAATCGATGTTTCGACCTCCGCGAGCGAAGCGATGTCAGCGAGAAGCTGCCGACTTGCCGCCGGATCATGAAACTTCAGGAATGCGAGGCTCAGCTTTTCCCGATCCTCTCGACTCAGTTCGGACGTCTCTTTAGAAAGTAGGTTCTTGAGAGTGTCGTCCTTTGCCACCAGAGGCGCGTCTTGGGAAGCGCCGAGACGGATACGACCGTAGACATGATTTGCCCACCGCTGGCTAAAGTGGAGTCTTACTTCGAGGGTCCAGTCACCCTCTTCGCCGAAAGGCTCTTGCGTGGTAAGCGTGAGCTTGCGATCTTCCATTTTTGGGTTGAAAAAGCCCCAGCCTTTGCCGCCGGGAGCGGTCACTAGATTGCTGGCAGGGTAGCCTTCCTGTTCATAGCTGGCGGTTGCTTCCTGAAGGTTGATCACAGTCTCATCGCCGCTCGGTCCGATCTGGATCAGGCGAATTTCAGAGAGCACCGCATTGGCATTCTTAAATCTCCCGGGTCCGCCATTCGGGAGGCTCTCGTGCATGAGGGCTTCCAGTTGAATTTGCTGCCAGCCATTTCCCTTCATCGGGGCAGTAAAAGTGTAGCTCTCACCTCCGCCAACGGCTTGATCGCTGTCGACCAGCCAGGAGCCATCGCCGAGATCCCTGAATGGGAGCCCACTCGACGAGGTGATGCTCTCGGCTATGAGAGTCTCCCACTTCACCACACCCGGCCGAGCGTTGACCCAACTTTGGTAAGCTCCCCACAGCTCTCCATTGGGCTCGTGGATTGACGCGAGACGTCTTTGAATCGCCTCGTTAAAGCGCGCTTTTGCGGAGACTTGCTCGGGAGAGGGCGCAGGGATCCAGGGCTCTGCGATGGCGCCCATCGGGCTGTCGACCCGTCCTCCACTGGCGCGACCTCCTTCAGGGATGCTGTTGAAGAAAGCATACATCCGAAAGTAGTCTGCCTGAGAGATCGGATCATATTTGTGATCGTG
>JBCCBR010000503.1:0-2961 GCA_039033935.1 Verrucomicrobiota bacterium | reverse complement strand
CTCCGACATTACCCAGATCCAGGCCACCATCCCTGGGGTCGATGTCACTGTGCCGACCCGGGAAGTCCGCGATTTCATCTGGCACCAGCAGCAGAGTGTCGACGGCAAGACGGAGGGCACCGTCTCGTGGTTTCCCGAGATGCGAAATCGCACTGTCACTCGCGGACGATTCTTCACAACCGTGGAGGTCGATTCGCGCGACACGGTCTGCGTTCTCACCGAGAGCCTCGCTCGCCGCCTTTTCCCTTTGGGAGAGCCAGTTGGCAAAACCGTTAGGGTTAACCGAAGCTACTTCCGTGTGATTGGTTTGATCGAGGACGAGCGTGGACTCTCTGGGAGTGGACCAGACACCGGAGAGGCTGACAGCAACGAGGGGCTCGTCATGCTGATCCCGATCACGACACTGAACGAACACTTCGGAGAGACCATTGTGAAATTCCGATCTGGCAGCTTCGAAGCCGTCAAGGTCGCTTTCCACGAAGTGACCATCTTTATCAACGACCCGAACAAAGTCATGGCAGCGGCCGACGCGATCCGCCACGTGCTCGAGCTCAACCACGAGGATAAGGATTGGTCGATGACCGTGCCTCTCGATCTGTTGCAACGGGCCGAGCGGACCAAACAGATTTTCAACATCGTCCTCGGATCGATTGCTGCGATTTCACTAATCGTCGGCGGAATCGGTATCATGAACATCATGCTCGCAACCGTGACGGAGCGGACCCGCGAAATCGGCATCCGGCGTGCGCTTGGCGCCAAACAAAAAGACATCGTGTCACAATTCTTGATTGAGACCATCTTACTTTCGGGAGCTGGAGGCCTAATCGGCGTCGCTCTCGGGCTCGCGATCCCGGTGATCATTACCCAGTTTGCGGACATGTTAACCATCATCCGAGTCTGGGCCCCGACGCTGGCATTCACGATCTCGGTCATGACCGGAGTTCTCTTCGGGATCTACCCGGCAATAAAGGCGGCGAAGATGAATCCAGTCGATGCCCTGCGCCACGAATGAGGCTGCATCGAGTTGGAGACATCGGCGCTTCCACGGTTCGGCCGTCCACGACCTCCACTCTCCTACAAAGACCAGGCCCGCGTCTGAACCAATACTCGATTCAATCCCGACCCTCTTCGGTCGCCCCAACTGAACCACGATCGCTCGTCCCTTTGCTCCTGTAAGCGGCGAGGGCTTTTCTTGCATCCTTGCTGCCGTGAAAACCTCGCCCAAGAGGCATCTTGGTCCCGGGTTCGATAGGATCTTCAAAGATCCAACCACACTCACCGTCGAACGGGAGGATGGTGGGGCAACTCCAACGAAATCGAATCTTTTCCCAGACGACTTCGATCTCACTCCCGGTCTCAACTGTCCCTTCAAAAACCTCGAGGATGGTCATGCGTGCTTTCCCAGAGAAGGAGTGTTCAATGTACTCCGTATCGGGATCCCAGCTCAGTCCGACTCGCTCATATTCGCTTTCAAGAGCCTCGCGATTCCTTTCCCTCCACTTTTCATCATCGCTTTCAGCGATCTTCAGCTCGTCATCGGGCAGATTTTCAACTCCATACTTTTCAATCAGCTTTTCCAGATTTGGTCCGATCGCCCTCCGTTTCGAATCGATGTAGGCTTCGAAAATCTCCGCCGTAATAACGACAGCACCTTCGCTGGTCTCTGAAGCCTCTGGCCCATTGCGCTTGACCACCCTCGCCGATACATTGGACTCAACCACAGTGGAGAGAGCAAAGACGATCGTGCGATTTTTTCCAAAGTCCTCTTCACTGATCGAGCCAAAACCACCCTGCAGATTCGTGATGACTGCTGACAATCCCAGGATCGCCAACAAGGGATGTCGTATCAGCTTTGCTCTTTGGTTCATGTGGTCGTTTCTCCACGGACAATCTACGGGGATCTTCCACGATTTCTTGCAACCCCGAGAGATGCATCTTCAGGCGCAAGTCGTTACGACCCATTCAATTTATACCAGCAAGTGTCTAATCACCGATTCCTGACTACATTATCTAGTCAGCATCAGCTTCCGCAGCAAGCTCTGAGAGTTTCCGATCCTCCAGCGGAAAGCGTCGCCACCCGGAGTAGTTGAAATGCCACCACTCGCTTTGAATGGTCGTGAAACCCTGCGCCCGCATCGCATTTTGAAGCGCTTCGCGATGCTTCACCACCTGCGTGTCTGAAAGCAAGGCGTTGGCACCAGCCGCAGGGACAAAAGCGTCATACTCGGTGGGCATTTCTAATTCAACTCCGGTCGCAAGACTGTAGAGGGTGAGGTCGACAGCGGCACCACGATTGTGCTTGGACCCGTATTTCGGGTTGGCGACATAACCAGGCGAGGGGGAGAGCTCCCACATGCGACGCTGCACAGATTGGGGCCGGTAGCCGTCCCATACTTTCAGGCCGAGACCCATAGGGGCGAGGCTTTGATTCGCCGCAACCAACTTGCGAGCAACCTCTCGCCTCAAAAAGCCGCGGTCTGAGTCGTAGAGCACTTCATTGCAGAAATTATCCCTCGTTGCGTAGGCCAACTCGATCAAGATGGTGTCGTCGAGAGATGTGATTTCCACAAAATCGGCGGGATCTCCGTCCTTCTCTGCGACGACATGACCAATTGCAATCGCGAGACAAAGCAGCGGTGCTACCGGGACCAAAAGACCGCCTTTACCTGGAGAAAAAAGCGAAAACCGACTCATCAGTTCACCTGGCGAATGAAGGTTCGGTTTGACGACCTCATCACCGCCCATCCGGTAAACGTGCCGTAGATGTAGTGATAGTCAGGATCGGACATGTCGCGGTCGAGCTCGGTGAGGTGGGTTGCGTAGGCTACTTTGCAAACCAGCTGAAAAGTCGATGCGGTCCCGGTCCGCATCGCAACCCAGTTATCCCCGGGACGATTCCAAGTCACCTTCCATCGTTTCGGCGAGACTTCGGTGAGGTAGCGGTGACGCTGGTTCTTGATT
>JBCCBR010000502.1:0-2962 GCA_039033935.1 Verrucomicrobiota bacterium | reverse complement strand
CCCTCCCTCGCGAGCGGTAGGGAACTTCGTCCCCGCGGTCCGCCGCCCTATTCTGCTTCGGGACGTGCCTCCTTCAACTGGCCAGCAGCTCGGCCATCGCGGACGAGGGAGAAAATAACGTCCCTACCTCGCGAGCGGTAGGGAACTTCGTCCCCGAGGTCCGCCGCCCTATTCTGCTTCGGGACGTGCCTCCTTCAACTGGCCGCAGCTCGGCCATCGCGGACGACTGAGGACAGATCGTCCCTACCACGCGACCGGTAGGGAACTTCGTCCCCGAAGGTCCGCCGCCCTATTCTGCTTCGGAGCGTCCACCCTTCAACTGGCCAGCAACCCGGTGATCGCGGACGACTGAGGACAGATCGTCCCTACCTCGCAACCGGCGGGTAACTTCGAAAAGATTCGCCAACTGGGGCCTTCGCCGTTAAACAACATCATGCTGAATTGGATCTGGATGGCGATGATTGTTGTCGGCGTTTTTGTCGCAGCTTTGCTGGGTCAGCTCAGCGGATCTAATGGCATCGTCGAGGGGATGTTCCAGATGGTGAAGATCGGGGTGGTCAGTATTGTAATCCCGCTTAGCGCAATCATGATGCTCTGGCTTGGGATTATGCGGTTGGCCGAGACTTCGGGCTTCGTCACTTACCTAGCCAGAGCGGTCCGCCCGGTGATGCGTTTGCTGTTCCCAGACGTTCCCAAAGATCATCCCGCGATGGGGGCGATGGTGATGAATATGGCGGCCAACATGCTCGGGCTCGGCAATGCGGCGACTCCACTGGGGCTAAAAGCGATGCAGCATCTCGATGAGCTGAATCCGAATAAAGGCACCGCTACGAACGCGATGTGCATGTTCCTCGCCATCAACACGAGCTCGGTGACGTTGATCCCCGCTACCGCGATCGGTCTTCTCGCCGCCCAAGGTATTGCCCAACCTTACGCGATCGTCTCCACCACAATTTTGGCCACCCTAGTCTCGACGACGGTCGCGATCATCTCGGTGAAACTGCTGGAAAGGCTTCCGGTGTTTCAGAAGAGCCTCGAGCCGATCTCAGTTGAGGAAACTGATTCCGAACAAGAGGCTGCTGGCCCCAGGCTGAAACGCATCGGGCCACTAGGGGTCAGCCTCCTACTCACCGCGCTGCTCGCATTCGCCGGAGTCGTGCTGCTTGAGGCAAACCCCTCGATGAGAAACTCGCTTCAAGAAACGCTCGGCCTCGCTGATGTTGCAGCTCAGCTTGATGCCGAGGGGGCGAGCCTCGACGAACTGCCCGAAGAGAATCCGCCCGCTTGGCAGAGATGGGTCATGTCAGTCTCCGTCACTGCGATTCCTTTCGTGCTGGTCTTCTTCCTGATTTTCGCGGCGCTTCGCGGCGTCCGGGTCTATGAGGAATTCGTGGAAGGTGCCAAAGAGGGCTGGGCGGTCGCGGTGAGAATCATGCCGTTTATTGTCGCTATGTTAGCAGCACTAGCGATTTTCCGAAATTCGGGCACTCTCTTCCTGATTCAGGAGTGGCTCCGGCCGTTTCTCGATCTCGTGCGCTTCCCGCCGGATCTGGTGCCGATGGCGTTGATGAGACCGCTCAGTGGCAGCGGCAGTCAGGGAGTGCTGGTCGATATCCTCACCAACGAAGGGATCTCCGCGACAGTGAAGTATGCGGCTGCAACGATGTTCGGCTCGACCGAGACCACCTTTTACGTGCTGGCAGTTTACTTTGGGTCGGTCGCGGTGCGCCGCACCCGCCACGCGCTCGCGGCAGGTCTCTGTGCTGATTTCGCCGGGGTCATCGCGGCGGTCTTTATCTGCAAAGCTCTTTTTGGATGAAGCGCTTTCAGGGGAGAAGCGAGGAGACGATTGCAGCGCTGGTGCTACTGTGGGCGATGAGCACCGATGCCTTAGCCGAAGGATATGTCCGCGAACCACTCCCACCCGCTGAGGAGATCGCCAAACTCCCGAGTGATGGAGGTGTCGAGTTTAATCGCCTCGTCTTTGAGCAGAGCCCCTATCTCAGGCAGCATGCCCGAAACCCGATCGACTGGTGGCCTTGGGGTGAGGCAGCTTTCGAAAAGGCGAGAGCAGAGGACAAGCCAGTCTTTCTTAGCATCGGTTACACCACCTGCCACTGGTGCCACGTGATGGAGCACGAATCCTTCGAGGATGAAGAGGTCGCCGCAATCATTAATGAGCATTACATCCCGATCAAAGTCGATCGAGAGGAACGACCCGATATTGACGAGGTCTACATGACGGTGACGATGGCGCTGACCGGGGGCGGGGGATGGCCAATGACGGTGATGCTGACTCCAGATAAAAAGCCCTTCTTTGCCGGAACTTATTTCCCAAAAGAATCTGTCGCGGGCCGCGCTGGAATCAAAGATCTCGCGCTCCAGCTCCATCGGGTATGGACCGAAAAACGAGACGAAGTCGAGCGCACCGCGACGAGTATCACATCACAACTCGGCGGCATGATGGAGGGCTCCGCTGGTGGCGACCTCTCAGTCGCGACGCTCGAAGATGCCTATCTGCAGTTCGAGAGCCGTTTTGATCCGGATAACGGTGGAGTCGGAGGTGCGCCGAAGTTTCCGACTCCGACTAATCTACTGTTTCTGCTGCGCTATTACCATCGCAGCGGAAATGAGATGGCCTTGGCGATGGTGGAAAAAACACTCACCGAGATGAGGTTGGGCGGGATCTACGACCATGTCGGGTTTGGGATCCATCGGTATTCGGTCGACAGCGAGTGGCTCGTCCCACACTTCGAAAAAATGCTTTACGACCAAGCGCTCGTTGCGATGGCCTATATTGAGGCTTTTGAAGTGACGAGGAAGGATTTCTACCGCACGACCGCACAAGCTGAAGAACTTCGTATCTTCGCCTGGAAGTGCCTCGCGAGGTTCTGGCGGAATCTCAACCAGGTCAGCAAGGACTTCACTCGTCTGCGTTAATTCCGCCGGGATCGTCGCTGGG
>JBCCBR010000501.1:0-2963 GCA_039033935.1 Verrucomicrobiota bacterium | reverse complement strand
TGACGATTTTCGCAACGGCTGGAACCGACGAAAAGCGGCAACTCCTTCGCGATGCGGGGGTCGATCATGTGCTCGATTCGCGAACACTCGAATTCGCGGATGAAATCATGAGGATCACCGACGGCGAAGGGGTCGATGCGGTGCTCAACTCCCTTGCCGGGGACTTCATCCCGAAGAACTTTTCGGTTCTCAAAACCTTTGGTCGATACCTTGAGATCGGCAAAGTCGATGTCTACGGCAACTCCAAGATCGGACTGGAGCCTCTCCGGAATAACATCAGCTTTTTCGTGATCGATCTGGCGCAGCATCTCCAGAGCAAACCGGCCTACGTCGCTGAGATGTTCACCGAGCTGGAAGCTCGATTCTACGCGAACGATTATGTTCCTTTGCCCAATACCGTTTTTCCGATTACTAACGTGGTCGAAGCCTTCCGCTACATGGCAGCAGGAAAGCACATCGGGAAAAACGTCCTCGATTTCGATGTCTCTGACATCAAGATCGGTCTGCCGACTGAGAGCGGTAATCGATTCTCCGGCAACGGCACCTATCTCATCACGGGTGGTGCCGGAGGCTTTGGTTTGGAGTTAGCCAAATGGATGGCTAGCAATGGGGCTCGCAGCTTTGCTCTGATGAGCCGTTCCGGGCCAAAAGAAGACGCGATCGAAAAAATCGAAGAGATGCGGTCGCAAGGCATCGAGATCCTTGACGCTCGCGGCGACGTGACTTCGAGGGATGACATTGATCGGATCATCGCTCAGATTCAGTCCGGCTCTTTCCCCCTGATCGGGGTCATTCACGGTGCCATGGTCCTCGACGATGAGTTCATCATCGAACTCGATCGGGAGCGATTCGATCGGGTGCTCCTGCCGAAAATGCTCGGAGCCTGGAATCTCCATCAAGCGACTCTCGATCTGCCGCTCGAGCATTTCATCAATTTCTCGTCCTTCTCAGCGTTCATCGGGGCTTTGAAGCAATCGAATTATAACGCCGGCAACGTCTTCCTTGATCAGCTCTCCTACTATCGGCGGTCAATCGGGTTGCCGTCGCTGACCTTCAACTGGGGTGCGCTGGAAGGGGCCGGTTTCGTGGCCCGGAATGAGAAGACTCAACAGTATCTCGAAATGGTGGGTCTTGGAGCCACCGAGATGGATGAGACCCTCCATCTCTTCAGCCTGGGATCTCCCAGCAATGCGATCCAACTCGGGGCGGCCCGCTGTGATTGGCAGGCATTGGCTCGATTCAGTCCATCGGTCTCGGATTCTGACATGTTCCTCCCAGTCGTCCCACGGTCTAGTAGTGGGGGAGGTGACTCGATGTCTGCCCGGATCCTTGAGGCACCAGCTGAAAAACGTCTTGCGATGGTGCAAGATTTGATCGCCGCCCAGGTTGCTGCAGTCCTCGGGACTGACGCGACGAAGCTTGATCAAGATACACCCCTGACCAATCTCGGACTCGACTCGCTCATGGCGATCGAGTTGGTCAATCGGATTGAAGACAAGCTCGGTATGTCAATGCCAATGGGCTCAGTTCTTAATGGTCCAAGTATCAACGACCTCGCCGTTCCGGTTCTCGAGAAGCTTCTCGAGAGCGGTGGCTCTGTCGAGGGAGGGACGGTTAGCCAAGCCAGCGATCTGGTGGCGTTCGAAGCGAGCGGTGACTGGCCAGATGTTTTCCCTCTTTCAGAAGGGCAGAAGGCACTCTGGTTCTTGAATCGTCTCGCTCCGGATTCTCCAGCCTACAATCTGGTCTTTTCTGGCAAGTTCCGTCCTCTCCTTGATATCGAGGCGATGAAGACGGCTTTTGCCCAGCTCTTTGAGCGTCATCCGATCATGGATGTCACTTTCGCGACCAAGGATGGCGAACCGATGCAGATCCTCCACACGGGACGTACGGTCGACTTCCGCGAGCACGACTGCACGGAGCTGGGCGAGGGCGAGCTCCGCGATCTTATCTCAGAGCATGCCGATCGTCCTTTCAATCTCGAACGCGGGCCAGTTGTGAGGCTTGAGCTTTTCCGCACCGCTGATGAAGCACATGTGGCTCTCCTCAGCATGCACCATCTCGTTTCGGATGCATGGTCAGTCTCGCTGATCATGAATGATCTGATCGAGTATTACTTCTCGGCGAAGGCCGGAAGGACTCCTCAGGTGGAGCCGGTTGCTGCCAGCTACGCCGACTTCGTGAATTGGGAGCGAGCTCACCTGGAAAGTGAAGCAGGGGAGCGGATGTTCGAATTTTGGCAGGAGTCTCTCGCTGGCGCTCCCGCAGCGATTGATCTGCCGACTGATCGTCCGCGACCAGCGGTGCAGACTTTTAACGGTGCCACCTACGGATTTGAACTCGACGAAGAGCTGACATCTGCGGTTACCGAATTATCTGAGGAGCATAGTGCAACGCTCTTCACGACCCTGTTGTCAGGATATGAGATCCTGCTTCATCGCTACTGCCAACAAGATGATATCGTAGTGGGCGCACCCCTTGCGGGACGAAACCAGTCGGAGGTCCGCGATGCTGTTGGCTACTTCATCAACCCAGTGCCGATGCGAAGCACGTTGGAGGACGGTGTCAGTGTGGGTGAATTCATCGAGGGGAACCGAGATAAGGTTTCCGGTGCACTTGAGAACCAGCAGTATCCGCTAGCTCGGCTCGTCGATCGACTCGATGTGGTGCGCGATCCAGGTCGTTCGCCTCTCTTTCAGGTCAGTTTTTCGATGGAGAAGGTCCCGGGAATCGACGATCAGGGGATCGCTGTTTTCTTGATCGGTAAAGGGGGGCACACCTTCCACGTCGGCGATCTTTCGATGGAGACGATCGATCTCACGACCCGCCAGGCGCAGTTCGAAATTACGCTGACAGTCGAGGAGGCAGGTGGGAAGCTCTTTGGATGCTGGCATTACAACAGCGACCTCTTTGACGAGGCAACAATCGCCGAGCTCGGCGTTCTTTACGAACAAGTGCTCAGG
>JBCCBR010000500.1:0-2969 GCA_039033935.1 Verrucomicrobiota bacterium | reverse complement strand
ATTGAGTATCAGCGTGCGGGTCATTTTTGGGTGTGGATCATGGCAGTCACCGAGCTCGGACACATGCGCCGGGCCTGGTGCGGGAAAGTCGAGGGGCGAAAATCTGCGCAGGTCGACGGCGCGATTCTTCATGCCTGGGATCGGCTTGATGCCCTGCAGCTGGCGTTTGAGGTAGAAGATATTCGAGTCTGCATCGACGCCGGCACAGATGCGATTGAAAATGAAATCTACTTCGAAGCGGCGAAGCGCAACTGGCTCTGTCTTGCCGGGTCGGGGCAAAAGCAGCACCTCGAGAAGTCGGTCATTCAGAACGACGGCACCGAGATTCTTGAAAAAGTGGCATCGGTATTTTCGGGATTCAAAGCGATGGCGACGTTCCCGGCGGAAGTCGAGGGCGACCCTGACCTAGTCGCGGAGCTCGTCCACTGGAACAAAAAGAGCGTGACAGATTTTTGGGATGTCATCCGGACCGGCCGCAGTGCCTACGTGAAGCTCTCTCTCCCTCGAAATATCTACCGACTCGAGAAAGGTCTCGGCGAGATGGAGACGATTTACCGGCAGCTGAATTCAATGGTCTACGACGCCAGAAAAGGCCAATGGGTGAAGAAGACCGCGAGCACTCAGGACCACCTCTGGGATTGCTGCTCCATGATTATCGTGATGATGTTGATCGACGGATATTTCTCCGAGCTGACTGCCGCCCACAAAGAGGAGGCGACGCGGTCCGAGGTTGTCGAGGCGGAAGTTTGACGCTCGGCCAAACTGAATGGCTGATTACAACCGCTATGGGCTGCGCTCGACCGACTCTCTTCTCAAGCGGCTTGATGCGTTGAACGAGCGCCTCGATGAGCGGGAAATCTTGGCCGTGAATGTCCCAGGAAACTCCGCGACCTATGCGGAGACCGATCGACGAGAGCTGGAGCGCGAGATCGATCAGATCATCGAAGTGCTGAAAAGCCGACGCGGAGATCCGGCGGTGCCGGCTCACATCTTTGATATTGAGCCCGAGCCGACGTGCGAGCAGATGGTCTTTTCGTCTCCGCAGTATGAGGCTCGAGCTTGCTGCGATCCATGTGACACTTGCGAGTCGCCCTGCGGCAGCGATTGCGATTGCGAGCATTGATCGCGGAGTTTGACATTTGAGTTGTCAAATATGGCGCTGCTTAGAATCCGCAAAGCAAAGCGATCGGTCCCCGATTCTGGGGAGCGGATCTTTTTGCCGGCAGAGCCCAAGGGCATCCGGGCGACCGTCGGGAAATGGCTGGGCTACGGACACCGACGCGCCGACCTCCATGCCGATCCAGTGATGGACCCAGAGCAGGACTGCAGCCTGACTGACTCCGACAATCAGATCGATTCGCGAGAGCGAGTGGCGCTGATGGGCTTGGCCCGCGGCGGCTTTGAGGATATTCCTCACATCAAACACGCGACCCGACTCGAGGGGCGATTTACGACGCCGGTCAGCTGGGAGTCCACCGTCTGCGATGAGGACGTTGCCCTACGGCTCACGAAGTTCATCGCGCAGCAGATGGAGGCCGATCAGTTTGACTTCTCAGAGGCGGCCGACCTGCCGACCATGATCCGCGCGGCGCGCCATGGCGAATCCATCGATGGCGACATTTTCCTGAATGCGGTCACGCCTCGTGGGGAGCAATACAGCCGGATCGAGCCGATCCGAGCCCATCGTGTCGGGTCGGAGGAGGCGGGGTTCTTCGATGTCAGCTCGGAATTGCAAGAAAAGCTTGGAATCCGTGATACCAACAAGAAATTCCGTGAGCACTCCGGAGTGGTGCTCGACCAGCGAAATCGCCGGCGTTTCATTCGGGTGTCGAAACTCAAGCGTAACCAAGAGGTCAATCTCCTGTCTTCGAAAGATTCGAAGCTCATCCCGTTTCGCCAGATCTTCCAGATCTACGATCCGGCGTTCACCGATCGAGTTCGCGAGGTCACCGTCTGGAACACCGCGCTGCGACCGATGCGGCATTGCCGACAGATCTGGGATGCGCTCCGGGTAACGCTGCAGGGTCAGGTCAGCTCGCCTTTCGTTTACCAAAACGAGACTGGAAAGGCGCCCTCGCGGCGGAGCAACATTGAGGGCGGCAACGAAGCGCGACGCAAAACGGCTGTTGAAAAATCGACCGGCAAACGGCCTGTCGCGATGAGCCCAGGGCAGATTCAATACCTGCCACTCAACCACCAGATCGTCGACTTTAAGGCGCAGCGGCCGAACGCGAGCTTTTTCGACTGCATGCGCCACATCTACGAGTGCGGAGCGCTTGCGCAGGATCTCCCCTACCCGATGACGGTGAATTCTCGCGAATACGGCGGAGCATCTCTCCGCTACGAAATTGACCAGGGGCGCGCCTCGATCGGCAATACCAGAACCCGCATGACTCGCCAGTTTCTCAAGGGCTGGGTCCGCATGAAAATTGCGGAGGGCATCCGCGCGGGAGATCTGCCCTACCGGATGAGTCAGCTCGACGAGCTTAGCGTCGGCGAATGGTACTGGCCGACGATGCCGGTGGCTGATGAGAAATATTCAAACGACGTCACGCAAAAACTCTACTCTCAAGGCTTTTGCAGTGGCAGCGACATCACCAAGCCCAAAGGCCGGCCGCTGAAGTCGGTTCAGCAAGAGCGCGGAAAAGAGCTCAAAAGCGCCATCGCCGTTGCCAAAGAAGTCCACGCCGAGCATCCCGACATCCCGCTGCTCGCCTGCCTCGACCGCGTCCAGGCGGGGCCGAATCCGAATGGATCGGCAGTTTGGAAAAATGATACCGGTCAAGCATCGGGCGCACCTTCGTCAGCACCCGGGTCTGAAGCCGTCGAGGCACAGGCCGAAAGATTCGAGGAGGCGGTGGAGGAAAGTCGAGCCGTAACCGAGCGTCTCGAAGCGACTGCCGATAAGCTGAATCCTAATCGAACCTGTGGGAAGGGCGGTCTCACCGGGACCGCCCTTATTTAGTCTT
>JBCCBR010000499.1:0-2975 GCA_039033935.1 Verrucomicrobiota bacterium | reverse complement strand
GAGGAGATTACTCGTTTCCTGAAATTCAATCAGTGATGAGTCAATGTCGTTTCACAGTAATCCATCCTGGCTTTCATCTTCGGATAGCCGCTTCAGATGTGTTGAAGATATTCGAGGCTCGGTTTCCAGATCTCAGTCCATGGGAGAGATTTTCTGAACCAATTCCAGATATTGCGACGAGAAGGCCAAACGCATCGCGGAGGTCATTCTACTCAGGGTGGTATGATCCTAAACAATTGCAGAATTGATCGTATCAATCGTGACGCTCAGCGACTGAGTCCGTGTCCAGCGCGGCTCGACCTTTCGAACGATCAGATCACGATCCAGCGGGCGCACTCCAGTTATTGGACCAATCGGGAAGCGTTTCGATTGAACACATTCCAGCAGATCAACAATATCCTTAGGACGAATGATTGACCGCGAATCTGGATACCAGTTTAGCCATTGAATTTTGAATCTCACGACATCGATCACTGATTGAACTGAGATCGCTGTCCCATCAATCACTGATGTCGACGCGTTGTGACGCTGGCTTTTCTGTAGCGATAGCGCATCAAAGGTAATGCCCGCAACGGAAATTTTTCGACAGATGCACGAGTGCTCGGAATTGCGGGCAATAATCCTCTGTCGCCTGATTTCAGGCCGTTGCCCCGTCGTCTGCTCGAGTGAGTATAAAAAGCTGTTTGCGGTCCGGTCTGGCAAATAAATATCGACATCACGAGGCTGCCTCTCGATCAGCCCATGTAGCCGAAGCAAAAGGGATCCGCAGAGCAGATACTGATCAGGCGGAATCTTCGATAGAATTCTGAGGGCTGATTTGTGGGCAGGCGACATGGGGCAACGTCTCAACTCTGGTTTCGATCAAATGAGAAAGCCGGAAAAAAGAATTCACGAATTTTCGCTGAAATACCGCGCATCCCGACTCTCTCAATTCCTTTGCTGCTGTCACGGCTGGTTTCGACGTCGAGGCGAGGATCCATATCCAATCGTGAGTGGATCGAGCACAGCTGGCACCGAGAGACCAGTGGTCCCGATGCGGGATTGAAGCGCAAATAGCCGCGTCGCCGAGCTCGCTTAGGGGGATCCATCCCCGAAGTTTCCGCCAGGGATTATCTTCTCCGTGTGTTCCGCATTTGCGAAAGGGAGGTCGATCAATCTCGATCGCCGGGTTCTGCATGATGCCGCGTTGAAACCTCTGCTCGGGCCAGGATGACACCATTCCACCCCATCGCTCAAATCCATGCCCTGCCCACGGTTGATTTCGCAGACTCCAAAGCTTGTCCAATGCACTCCGGAAAGAGTAATACTTTTGAGTCCATTCATCACCAAAAGAGCATGGCAAAAGTTCAGGTTTTACCCATTGCTCCGCGTCGTGGAAACGGTTGAGTTCCATCCGGTCACCGCTGACTAGCAGAGTTTTGCAATCGTGGTCGGTTGGTGTCGAATGAGAATAGGTGCACTCAGGCAAAAGCGGGAAAATTGCTTGCAGCCTACTATCGTGATCATCATCCCCCCAGGCTCTGGCAAAATCGTGTAGTAGTGCGGATGAGAAGTCTCGCATTCCGAGTTTCCCGGTGATCATCCAACCCCAGAATGCCACCAATACCGCGTGGATGAGACCGTGATCAGTATCTTCAACGAACCATCTGCAAGCATCCTTCGATATTAATTGGTGAGGCGTTAGGGTCTCATTCAGCCGGTTTCCTCGATGACTCCTCATGTTGCGTTTACTTGAGCCTGCACACCGTGCACAAAGGTGTCGGGTCGCGAGCTTCTCAAACTGGAGAAACCGCTGCTGCATTTGTGAAACGGATGGTGCTTTCATTTTGTTTGACAGCAACTCAGGGGCTACATCATGAGCCGACGATATGACTTGATCTACATTGCAGCATTCATGAGCGCTTCCTTCGCGCTTTGCTCAGTTTCGTGCAAAACCACCGCCTCGGTCTGCGGGACCATCCCCTGCCCTTCGTGCGGCGAGCCGGTTGATGTCTGCGTCGAGACCGAGATCATCAACAACCGGCCTTTGACGTTGACCCCTGCTCCAGAGGCAACTGCGGCGAAAAACTGATCGGCGCGGCGCCTCGCGCTACGTCATGAAAATCTCGCCCACTCGCTGCGTGTTCGCAGCTCTCTACGTCTCGCTCGGAACGATCTTCCAAAGCTGCTCGGACCCCGCCGATCAATCGACCGACCAGCAATCCGGAGCGATCTCGGTTGCGCTCACGGCCGACATCCCGGTTATGGACCTGCCGCCACTTGGCGACGATGCGGCCCTCTTCGAGATCGGTCGCGATGTCTTTCATCACGACGAGATCCGGTGCAGCCACTGTCACCTCGCCGAGAGGTCGTTTTTCTCAGTCACCCGCCAGGCTCTCGGGCCGGATACGGGGACAATTCACGGGCTCGTCTTCACCGATGGCCGAGTCGATGTTCAGAACGTGGTCACCCCGACCTCGCTGAATGCGCGCTTTCACCCAGACCCGCGTCAGCTGCACGACGGGCGGGCGAACCCCGCCGCCGCGCCAGTCCCGGGCACCGATCTCACCGGCGGCAAACTCGCCGTTGCACTGGCCAACGATCTCGCTCGAGACATGGAGGCGCGGGCGCTGCTCAGCGAGTCGGAGCGCGGCTTTTTCGTGCAGGCGATCGTCGCCTTGCAGGGACACAACACCATCGGTCGCCAGCGCCTACAGGTCCTGCACGCTGACTTTGCCGATCGATTCCAACAGGCCGGCTACTCGCTCGACGCCGTGAATGGAGCACCTGGCAGCGACATCTACCTTGAGGAGGCCTATGCCTTGGCCTTGGCTCGCTACCAGGCGCGCATCGTCAGCGATCAATCACCCGTCCAGCGCGCTCTGCGAGGCGAGTTGCAGGCTGTGAATTACCCGGTCGGTCTCCAGCTGTTCCGAGAGCGCTGCACGACGTGCCACGCGACGGCCGGCGGCAGCGGCGGCTTCGTCGACATCGGG
>JBCCBR010000498.1:0-2977 GCA_039033935.1 Verrucomicrobiota bacterium | reverse complement strand
TTTTGAGCTCGTCGGCGACGGAAGGGACTTCCGCTTCATCGGCCTCGACCACTGCTGGTAGGTTCGTCTCTGACATGGAACTCGATTAAGTAAGTGGGGGAGGCGCGTCAGCAAGGGGTGGGGGAGCGCTCGACTTTTTGCGAGAACGCACCACTTTGAAAATCAGAAAAATAGCTGCCGCAGTTACAAGGAGAAGAGCAATCCCAATCACGGGCCGATAGAAGACCCAGGCGAATGCGACCACGACTGTCCAAACAATAGCGCCAAGCAGAAACCCAATAAGCCCAACACCCGCGCCGACCAGGTTACCGAGAAAAGGGAGCACATCGGCTGCGACTGAAAGAGGCTTAAGGATCAGACCAAAGCCGAACCCGAGCAGGACGAAGCCGACTCCTCGCAAGATCCAGGTGAGGATGCGATTGCGGTCCTGCGCTTTTTTAAACATCGCCTCGGCCGGCACGATCCCACGCTCGAGTAAGTCGAGAGAACCACCACGAGAGGTTGTGAATTTCGCGAGAGTCGAGCCCTGCTGCTGCGCGACGACGCTGACCGGACCGGGCATGGTCGCGCTGAAGCTGATTCTGACATCTCCGATCTCGGGAGCATCCGGTGTCGTGCCCCAGTAGAATCCTGTCGACGTGATCGAACCTTTTTCGCGAAATTTCGATGAGGTGCCCTCGAGAGTTGTCGGAATGATCGCCTCGCTCCCGGAGATTCTCGCGATCGAAAACGCGGGAAGAGTAAAGGCACCGACCGTGACATCTTCGGCTACGAAGGTATTCGAGCTGAAAGGCATCGTTGAAGGATTTTGGTAGCGCGTGCTGTTGAAGCGGCTCGAATCAATCCGATTCGGTTTCCACTCCTTGCTGTATGAGTAGGTCTTGGTCGTGGTGGTCGATCCCCCGGTGTTCTTCTTTTCTTCCCGGCGCACGGTTTCGACCCACTGATACATCTCGACCTGTCGGCTCAACTTGATCGCCTGCTGCGAAATACCAAACTCTTCGTCAGTCAATACCTCGTCCGTCACTGCCTCACCACTGAAGTGGATCAGCTTGCCTTCGTTGTCACCCGCGACCGAGTCTGAACCCACCGAGACGACCGACCCAGCCCCTTCTTTGAGGTCGCGGTAGCGATCGACGGACCGCTTCTCGTTGAACCAGAGAACTCCGATCGTTACAAAGACGAGGATGATGCCCACGATAATCCCACCGAAGGCGTTCTTGAGCCGTCCTCCATAACCGTGCCGAATAGTCTCAGTGATCTGTCCCATGCGATCACGATGAATCGGATTCTCGGCTGCCGCAAGTCACGACATGGCTATGCTCGCTTGCGATGATCCCGGTTTTCTGGGTAGCTCGTCACGAGAGGACGGACGTTTTGATGTCCATCAGCATCTGGGCGTTCGAGGGATAGCGCTCCATGCATTTGATGAGCCACTCGATCGCATCGATCGGTTTGTAACCTCCCAGCCCGCGCCGGATCACATAAATTTTTTCAAGGACGTGAGGAGGCAGCAGCAGTTCCTCGCGACGAGTCCCTGACTTGTGAATATCGACTGCTGGATAGATGTAGTTTTGAGCCATCATCCGATCGAGGACCAACTCCATGTTACCGGTCCCCTTGAATTCCTGAAAGATTGCTTCGTCGGCCTTGCTGTTGGTCTGAATCAAGGCGGTCGCAATGATGGTGAGCGATCCCGCTTCGCGAGTATTCCGCGCCGCGGCAAATATCTTTCGAGGGATGTCGAGCGCCCCGACGACGAGGCCGCCGGAAGCGGTGCCTCGCTTTCCTCCGCGCATCCCGCTGTTGAAGGCGCGGGCCAGACGGGTGATCGAATCCATCAGGATCATGACATGCTCGCCGCATTCGACGAGCCGCTTCGCTCTTTCGATGGCGAGGAGGGCAATCCGGGAGTGCTCTTTCGAATCGCTGTCGTTTGAGCTCGAATAAACTTCCACATTAGGGAAGGACCGGCGGAAGTCGGTCACCTCCTCGGGCCGCTCGTCGATCAAGACGACCATGAGGTGCATCTCGTCTTCGTAATTCTCAAGAATGCCGTCGGCGATGTGCTGCAATATCGTGGTCTTTCCGGTCCGCGGGGGCGCCACGATGAGGCCGCGTTGTCCTCGACCGATCGGAGCGATCATGTCAATGACACGGGTGGTAAATCGAGTCGAGCTGGTCTCAAGAGTCAGCTTCTTGTCCGGATTAATGGCGGTGAGCTCTTCGAAGTAGGGGAGCTCGAGGCACTCCTCGGGGTCTTTGCCATTGATCGCCTTGAGTTCGATGAGTTGAGGACCTCTCAAGCCTTCCTTGGAAATCCCGTCGATCCATTGACCGTCTCGCAGGTTGAAACGACGAACGGTCTCTGGAGTGACGAAGACATCGCTCTTGGCCTGGTTGAATTGTCGCTTGGACTCCCGCAGAAAACCGAAGCCCTTAGGAGAAATCTCAATCAGACCACCAGCATCGACGGCTGGAGAGGCTGCCAATGCGGCAGCTTCACGGGCTCGCTCTTTCTCTTTTCTTTCGAGATAGCGCTGCTTGCGAGTCTTTCGCGGTGGCTGGTCTCCGTCGGGACCAGCTCCCTCTTTTCCCTGGTCATTGGCTTCGGATGGCTCTTTTTCCGAGTCGGAGTTGCCTTCAGTTTCCGCTTTTTCGCTTGGCTTCGGAGACTTCCGATCACGTGGCGGACGTTTTCCACTTTTCCGCTTTGGTCGTGCGCTGCGCTCGGAGCTTGACTTGTCTGCGCTATCCTCAGTCCCAACATCTTTTTCTTCAGACTTCTCAGTTGAAGACTGCGCCGAGTCTTTCGTGTCGGTATCGGGGAGGGGACTTTGTGCTGAGGCTTCGGCAGACGGCACTTCAGGATCGCTCTGATCTGGCGGAGAAGTTGGGGCCTCGGCTACCACATCAATCGTGGTTGTCTGATTGGGGGAGACGGATTCGGAGACTTCGGAATCCTGAGTCTTTGACT
>JBCCBR010000497.1:0-2978 GCA_039033935.1 Verrucomicrobiota bacterium | reverse complement strand
TCCGCCGATGATGTCGGTTCACCCTGGGCGATTGGGGGAGCCGCCGGAGGTCACCGCGCGATCGAACCTGCCCTGGGAACATTTGCAGATTTTGCCTGGATCGTTGAAGAAGCCAAAGCGCGGGGGCTGGAGATCGCCCTCGACTTTGCGATCAATTGCTCGCCGGATCATCCCTATGTCAAAGAGCATCCCGAGTGGTTCTACCAACGGCCTGATGGCTCGATCAAATACGCGGAAAATCCTCCCAAAAAGTATCAGGACATTTACCCGCTGAATTTTCATTGCGATGACTGGCAGGATCTCTGGAACGAGATGCTCGCGGTAGTTCGCTTCTGGATTGCGAAGGGCGTCCGTGTCTTCCGGGTCGACAATCCGCACACCAAGCCCGTCTCCTTCTGGGAGTGGCTGATCGGTGAGATCCATCAGACCGATCCGGACATCATCTTTTTGAGTGAAGCGTTCACGAAGCCAAAGATGATGCAGGCTCTGGCGAAAGCCGGCTTTACCCAAAGCTACACCTACTACACCTGGCGAGTGTCCAAGGCTGAGCTGTCCGACTACGTCACGGAGCTCACCAAAGGCGAGATGCGCGACTATTACCGAGCCAATTTCTGGCCGAATACACCGGACATTCTTCCCTTTCACCTCCAGCATGCGCCGCCTGCCGCTTTTAAAGTGAGGGCTGCTCTCGCGGCAACCCTGTCGAGTTGCTGGGGGATGTATTCCGGTTACGAATTTTGCGAAAACGAGCCTCTTCCAGATCGGGAGGAGTATCTCGATAGCGAGAAGTTTCAGTTAAAGAACCGTGACTGGGACGCCCCGGGAAATCTGAAGGGTTTTCTCACGCGGCTCAATGCTTCGCGCCGCTCCGAGGCAGCCCTACAATCCTACGCCAACATCGAATTCATTTACGCTGAGAATGATCAGGTGATTGCCTTTTATAAATGGGATGATTCTCGCAGTAGTCTCGTCCTCGTTGTCGCCAATCTCGACTTTGAAAACACTCAGGAATCGACGCTCCACCTGCCACTTGCTGAGATGGGCTTAGATCAAAGTCGAGCCTTTCAAGTCGAGGATCTGATTTTCGGCGAGACTTACGAATGGCGTGAATCCAGTAATTTCGTCTCTCTTGACCCTCGTTCCAAGCCGGTCCACGTGTTTCGAGTAACTCAGGACTGAGCCGAAGCACCGATCGGACAGTCGACCGCCCGCCAAGAGCAGTCCAGCCTTTACCCGTTTCGACGCCACCATGAGAGTCCGCTTTATCGTGTTCGCGCTCCTCGCCCTGATTGTTTTTTTGATCGGTGAGTGGGCCCAGCGCCCTGGACAGCCAGGAGTCTTCAGCGGCCTCGATGAAGACTGGCTCGATTTTTGTATCGGTAATTCGGGAGGGCGTTTCAACGCGCCCGCTGTCACGCTGGTTCGGATCACAGACGAGTTTGAACCGCTTACGATTGGCGACGAAGACGTCGTGCCGAGCGGAGGACAACAACTCTCGCGACTCGACTACGCCACCATCCTCGGCTTTGTCGGCAAACTGAATCCCAAGTCGGTTGCCTTCGCCCCGACCCCCATTTTCGACGAAGCAAGAGCCCTCAACCAAACCGACATTTTCCCTCTCCGGGACGCTGCCATGAAGTTGCCGCGGCTCACCGTGGCGGCAGCCGTCGCGGCGGAGGCCGAAGGCGCAGCTCCGGCAAACTCCGTCGCATTTTCGAAAGTCAGCCATTCGGGCGATCCGAGTAGCTTGATTGAATTTTCCAAGACCACGCGGTCCCCGGATCGCCAGCTCCTCGCCAACGGGGACCCTGCTTTCACCGAAGTCGAGTCTGCGACCAATTTACTAAGCGACGGAGAAGTGAGAGTCCCGCTGGTTGCTCGAAGTGGTGACGAGGTCTGCGCTTCGCTACCCCTGCTCGCGGCGGCGAAGCATCTCGGAATATCGCCGGATCAAATCTCGGTCGAGCTGGCCAGTGAGAAGCCATTTATCCGCCTGGGCCCGGCAGACGACGAGGCAAGCATTGAAATTCCCATCGCGGCCGACGGCACCTTTCGGTTGCCGCCTCATAGCGGTCTTCACCGGGTCGTCACCTCGCCGCGAATCACCGCCGATGGCGGCGAGGCGAAAGACGCAGCTGAGAATCCGCTGAAGCGTCATCATTTCTCCTCGGTTACCGCGACACAGCTTGCCTACACCGGCCGCGCCGATGATGAAGTGGTACAGCGCATCCTCGCCCAGGAAGGGTTGCGGGGCCGCTTCGACTCGATCGCCGAGAATATCGTCTTGATCGGCTACGACCGAGTCACCGATCGACGCATCCCAACCGCTCGCGGGCAGATGCTCTCAGCTGCATCTGTGATCGCTCGCACAATCGCTACGATTCAAAGTGAGCGATTCATTTCGACCTGGTCACTCGTCGGGAGAATTATCGGCGCCGTCGTGATCCTCGCGATCTCCGTCTTGCTCCTCCGATTTCGCCGAGTCAAGCTGCTGATCGGAACCCTCGTCGCCGCGCTTATCTTCTTCACTGGGGTCGTGGTTCTCTTTAATGTGACGCTCTCGTGGACGTCCCCCTTCGTCCATTTCACCCTCTTTTTGCTAATGGCAGCAATCGGTTTGCTGATCCCCTTGCGAAAAAAGATCGAGCCTGCTCCACAGGAAAGTGAGACGGCTCCTGCCGAATAACAAACCCCACGATTCTATGCGCCTTCTCCTTGCCTGCCTGCTGGCAGTCGGTATCTCCAACGCCGCCGAAAAGCCTAACATTCTCATCCTTTACGCCGATGATCTCGGCTTTGGAGATCTGACCTGCTACGACCCCGCGTCCAAAATCCCAACGCCGCACCTCGACCAACTCGCGGCGGGCGGGACCCGTTTCACCGATGGTCACAGCTCATCGGGTATCTGCACCCCGAGTCGCTACGCGCTACTGACCGGGCGACACCACTGGCGGAAATTTTATGGCATCGTCAATGCC
>JBCCBR010000496.1:0-2988 GCA_039033935.1 Verrucomicrobiota bacterium | reverse complement strand
GGGGCTTGAGGAGTCTTCCGGGATTCCGGTCCGGAATTTGGTCGGCTCGATTTTTGCCTGGGCTAACGAAGACAGACCGCTCGAAACTCCCACCGGCGAAGCGACTGATTTGGTTCACCCTTTCAACAATTTCTGGGGGCGTTTGCTCGATCCCGAACGGCGCTATCAACCCGAAGATCCTGACTGATTACGTGATGCCAAATCATCATCAGAGTTGTCGATCTGCCGTTAACATGAAATCTCCTTTTAAAAACATGAACCGCTTTGTTCCCTCCCTGCTTGGCCTCTTGCTCCTTTCAGCCTGCAACTCCTCGCGACAGCAATCGGCAGAGCCGGAGACGGTTTCGCCGACGGTTCAGCCCGCAGATCCCAATGCAATCGCCAACGCGGGGGCTGCTCCGACTGTTCCAAGTCCCTCCCCTGCTCCGTCGCCGGGTGATGGCTGGCAGCAAACCTATTCCGGGATCAAATACAAAGTCCTGCGACCCGGCACCGGTCGGCGGCCCAGTTCATTCAATCGAGTCAAAGTCCATTACCACGGAACGCTTCAAAACGGGACCGTGTTCGACAGCAGCGTGCAGCGCGGTCAGCCAACGACTTTCGGTCTCAACCAGGTGATCGCCGGTTGGCGAGAGGGACTCCAGTTGATGCAGGAGGGAGCCAAGTATCGCTTCATCATTCCACCGGAGCTAGCCTACGGTCATCGCGGCAGCCCTCCCAAGATTGGGCCGAACGAGACGCTCACCTTTGATATCGAGTTACTCGAAGTGCTCTACTGAGTCGAGAGAGTGCGGCCCGATCCTTGCCTGCCTCTACGATGACGCAGCCCTCGTTTTCAGCCTCACATCACCTGCCGGTTGTCGGGCACGAACTCCTCGTCAAAATATAGCCGGTAGCGCCCCAGTCGTGATCTGAGCCGGAGGTCGCTGTCAAACGCGGTCGACATGCTATGTGAATTGAGGGCTCGCCGCTTATCTCCCTGAGAGATGCAGCGCCCCTCTTTCAACACCATCGCATGAGTGATCGCCGGGATGATTTCCTCAACATGGTGGGTCACCATGATGAGTGAACGAAAGGACCCTTTCTCGGTCAGCTCTTCGACGAAATCGAGAAAGTGCTCACGAGCAACCGGATCGAGACCCGCGCACGGTTCATCCAGCACCATCACATCCATCCTCTGAGCCATCAGAGCCCTGCCGATCAGAATGCGCTGTCGCTCACCCTGAGAGAACTGCACCCAGGGTCGATCACGGAGCCCTTCACATTTGACTTGTCCCAGAATTTTCTCGGCAGCTTTGACCTCTCGAGGCTCAGGATCCTGCCACAGATTAACCATCGCATGTCGACCTCCCAGGACGATGCTGAGCCCGGTTTCGCCATCTTCGATCAGCTGGGAAATGCTGCTACTGACGAAGCCAATCCGCTTTCGCCAATCGTCCCAGCTCTGACTCGCCGAATTGACCGCATCCTCCCGGCCTCGCATCGAGACATCGCCATCGGTCGGCGTGAGGTAGCCCATCAAGACGTTCAAAAGCGAAGTCTTGCCGGAACCGTTGCCGCCGACCAGAACCCAGTTCTGGTCTCGTTCGACGGTCCAGGAAATATCCTCGAGAATCGTATGACCGTTTCGTCGAACGGTGATGTTTTCCATTTTGAAAACCGGTGCAGCCATGGGACCAAGAGGCTACCGGCGAGCGGGCCGGATTTCCAACAAAAACCCGAGTCGTGCGATTTACCCAAGGGGAACTCGAAAAACTGATTTCAACACCCGACTTATTCCAAGATCGGGCGAAGAGGCGAGCCCCGATCAAGGAGAGAGGATACGGGTGACGAGTTGATTCAACACCAGCCGGTGATCGAGGGATGAAGTCACCAACTTGCGGTTGGCGTCGAGACAGGCTTCGAGGGCGTTTTTGAGTTCGCTTGCGGAAAAACGATCCGAAACCTGGCCTGCCAGAAAGATGGGATAAACCGAGAGATTACCGTCTTTTTTGCGCGGCAAGTGACTCGTTTCAGCCGGGGGCAGACGAGTCACGGCGGATTCGAAGCTTTTGAAATTGCGGCCCACGGACAGCCCGTGCCGCTCAATCAGGTCGCGAGCGTGGAGCAACCCTCGCACTTTCGGAACGATCGCAGCGAGGAGGATGCCGACCGCCGATTCGCCTCTCCGCAGTTGGGCGTCGATCAACTCAAGGCATTTGGGAAGGTTGCGGCGGGCGAGGGCATCGCCGATCTCGAAAATGACCCCGACATGGCTTGCCGCGATGATTTCGCCGACGTCCTTCTCGGTCGCGGGGCGCTCCCCGACAAAGAGTGACAACTTCTCAAGCTCGCTCTGAAGCAGCCGCGTATCGGCCCCGACGAGCAGGACAAAACGTTCCAAGGCATTGTCGGCGAACGTCAGTCCGAGAGGCTTGGCCCGATCTGCGACCTGTGCCATGACTTGAGTTTCCCACCCGGTTTTTGAGGTGTCGACTTTGTCGTGAACGGCGACTTTCCCGAGCTTATCAATTTCCTTGTAGAATTTGCGCCGTTTGTCGACCTCGGTTGCGCTGAGGATGAAGCGCACATCTGAAGGCAGGCCCGCCTTTAGGATCTCCAGCAGGGTCTCGACCGCTCCGAGGGTCGCCTGGGCTTTTCCGGTGACGGAATCACCTAAAAAATTAGCGCCTTGCAGCCAGACCGTCTTGTCTCCGCCAAAGAACGGCATGGTCTGGAGAGCTTCAATTGTCCGGCCGACGATTTGCGAAGCATGATCCGCGTTGTCCGCGCCACCCTGAACAACTTCCAGACCAAATTCATCGTCCGCCGGAACAAGCTTCCGCGAAAGCGTCAGCGCCGCCTCCTTCACTTGGGCTTCATCGCTTCCAAAGAAGGCAAATATTTGGGGTTCGGACGGCATCAGAAGCAGGGACCCGGCGAATGTTCTCAACCCGATCCGCATCGGTAAAGCCGAGGTCTTTGTTAAGTCCGTGGCGGACATTGTCG
>JBCCBR010000495.1:0-2994 GCA_039033935.1 Verrucomicrobiota bacterium | reverse complement strand
GTCGGCAAGTCGTTCGACTTCGAAGTGTTCTTCGCGCACCTCGACCTCATGGACTGCGCCGAGATGATCAATCAAGGCTTCCAGCATCGAGCAAGTCGCATCGTAGCCAGTCCACGCTTTGATAAAGCCATCGACCACCTCTCGATTGGATGGCAACAGCGTCCGGAAGTCTTTTCGTAAACAGCGTAGCAGTTGGGACACTTTCTCTTCCCACCATCCCGGCACCAACCAGTCTCCAAACCAATCGGGCAATTCGAGGACCTCCCCGAGTGGAATTTCGACCGTGATCCCATCAGCCGGATCGCGAGAGTCGTGCAGGTAGGTCAGGGGCAGCCAGGTCTCGCCGTCGGGCGCAACAATCACATCTGGCAAGGCATCGTGATCGATCGGCTCTGATGTCGGGATGATGATGTCTTCAATGGCATAATTGAGGGCTCCATCCGGCTGGCTCCCAATCCACTTCTCGAAAGCCTTCTGAGTGTGGATCTCCCGGGGAATGATTTCGAGATAGAAGGCCTCGATCGCTTCGGGATGGATCAGGCCACCAGCGCGACGCAACTTGTGCTCAAGCCGCTCAGCAGCTCGGGCGGTTTTTCGATTGTGATCGAGGCACGATAGCGGGGAGCGCGTCTCACCATTGACCAAGGCCTCTTGAATGAAGATTCGCCGAGCTACCGCAGCATCGACCCGTCCGTAATGGATGCGCCGTTGCTCAACTACCGGCAGGCCAAAAGCAGTCACGGTCTCTTCGCCATAGACAGCCCCCTGATCTTTTTTCCAATGGGGATTCGAGTAGCGGTAACGACAGAGATGCGGTGCGATTTTTTCCATCCAGGCCGGATCAAACTGAGCGTTGTTCCGCGCATAGAGTTTTGCGGTCTCGACCAACTCGAATGACATGACCCACTGAGGTGCTCCTCCGAATAAGCCCGAACCTGGAAAGAGCCAGAACTGACGCCCCTTCCCTCCGCGATAGCCGGGTTTTCCCGGGACCTTCAGCCCAATCTGGGAAGGGATCGCTGACAGCATCGCTCGGTGTAAGGCTTCCGAGTAACTGTCAGCAGGATCGGGCAAAGGCTCCTTGGTTGAGGGCACCTTCCATTTCAGCTGTCGGAGGATGTCACGCAATTCCCGGTGCAGGTTGCGCCATTCCATGACGCGACGAAAGTTCAGGAAATTCTTCTGACAAAAACGACGCAGGGCATTGTTGGAATGGGCTCGCGCCTCTTCGATCCCGTGCCAGAGCCTCAACCACCCAGTGAAGTCAGATCGTCGATCCTGAAAACGTCGGTGGGCCTCTGCAGCCGCTTCCTGAGCTTCGCGAGGCCGTTCCCGAGGGTCCTGCACCGTCAGGGCACTCGCTACGATTAATGCCTCGCGGAGACAATTCTCTTCCTCGGCCTCAATCAAAATCCTTCCGACCCGCGGGTCGAGCGGAAGCCGGGCAAGGTCTTCGCCGATGTTGGTCAACCTGACTTTCTTTGAACTCAATTCGAGAGCCCCGATCTCATCGAGCACGCGATAGGCCTGATCGACGCGCTTCGGTGACGGCGGGTTGATGAATGGAAACTTCAGCGGGTCACCGAGCCCAAGGTGCTCCATCTGGAGGACAACGCCGGAGAGATTCGATCTCAAGATTTCCGGATCAGTGAAGGCGGGACGCTCCTCAAACTCCTCCTCACTGTATAGCCGCACGCAGACCCCCTCGCTGATTCGGCCGCAACGCCCCCGGCGCTGCCGCGCACTGGCTTGCGAGATCGGCTCGACCTGCAGTCGCTGCACTCCCGACTTCACATCGTGCCGGCTGATCCGGGCGATGCCCGAATCGATCACGAAGCGAATCCCCGGGATCGTCAGAGAAGTCTCCGCCACATTCGTCGCAAGGACGATGCGACGCTTTCCCGAGACCGGCTCAAAGACCGCCTTTTGATCGCCCCCCGACTGTCGGGCGTAGAGCGGGAGGATCATCGTGCTGCTCAAACGCCGCCCTTCGAGCAGCTCAGTGCATTCCCGAATCTCACGCTCGCCCGGCAAAAAAACGAGCGTGTCTCCGAGAGGATCATCTGCTGCGAGATCCTCAGCCGCCCGCAAGACCTGCTCGGCGACGGACTCCCGCTGGTGGGTCGGCTCCTGATAGCGATCTTCTACCGGAAACATCCGGCCCTCGACTTCGATCACCGGAGCGTCGCGGAAAAAAGTGGAAAACGCTTCTGCATCGAGTGTCGCCGACGAGACGATGACCCGGAGACCCCGTCGTTGAGCCAGCGTTCGTTTCAGGTAACCGAGAATGAAATCGATGTTGAGCGAGCGCTCGTGAGCCTCGTCGACGATGATGGCATCGTAGCGCTTCAAACGCGGGTCGCTGCGGGTCTCGGCGAGGAGCACCCCGTCGGTCATGAATTTGATGCGAGTGGTCTCGCGGGAAGTACGATCCTCGAACCGAATCTGATAGCCGACTTCTTGTCCCATCTCGACCCCACACTCGTTTGCGACGCGCTTCGCCACCGAAGTCGCCGCGATCCGACGCGGCTGGGTGCACCCGATCAAGCCCGGACGCCGCCTTTGCTTTTTGCGAAGAGCTTCGGCCTCGAGCACTTCGGCGACAATTTTCGGTAACTGAGTCGTCTTCCCGGATCCGGTGTCACCACACACGATCACGACCTGATTCGACTCGAGTGAATCTCGAATCGCCTCGCGCCGTTTCGAGACCGGGAGCTCTTCTGGGTAGACTAGTTTCAACGTTCAGAATAGAACTCCAATCGCCGGGAGATCAAACACGGCTCCAGCGACAGTTTTTCAATTTGCGTCCTTCACACCTTCCCTGAATTTAGCAGACATGCCTCTGCCAGTTGAAAAACTCAAATACACCATCTGGGCGGCCGACTTCGATCGAGCGGCAGCATTTTATAGAGATGTCTTTGGTGCCGAAGTCACACGGCAAAACCCGCATGTGATCGAACTTTCAGTTGCCGGAGGACTCATCGCGATCCATGG
>JBCCBR010000494.1:0-2995 GCA_039033935.1 Verrucomicrobiota bacterium | reverse complement strand
GAAATCCCCTCGTTCGGCTGGATCCGAATGACGAGCACATTGCCGGGCATGGCCTCACCTCCGACTGCGGTATTGAAAAGCACCGGAGGGGCTTGCTTGTAGTGGATCGAAATCTCGGTGCCTTTCTTCGGGAGCCGTTTTCCCATCCGCACATAGAACGGGACACCGGCCCAGCGCCAATTGTCGATCATGATGCGAAGAGCGACGTAGCTCTCTGTCATCGAGCCCGGGTTGACTCGATCCTCGCGGCGATAGCCGACCACATCCTCCCCATTGACCGCTCCGGCAGTGTATTGAGCCCGAACCACGTTTGCCCCGACATCCTCGACGTCTTCAAAGTCTCGCAGCGATTTCATCACCTTGACCTTTTCATCGCGCACCCCATCTGCCGAAAGATCTGCCGGCGGCTCCATCGCGATCAGGCTGAGAAGCTGCAACAAGTGGTTCTGAACCATATCGCGGAGGGCTCCTGACTTGTCGTAATAACCACCGCGTCCACCCTCCATCCCGAGATGCTCAGCGCAGGTGATCTGGATGTGATCAATGAAGCGGTTGTTCCACAACAGTTCGAAAAGGGCGTTCGCAAAGCGCAGCACCATGATGTTCTGCGCTGTCTCTTTTCCGAGGTAGTGGTCGATCCGGTAGGTCTCTTTTTCGGGAAAGGTCTCGCTGACTACTTTGTTCAGGTGTTGGGCTGTCTTCAGATCAGTGCCAAACGGCTTTTCAATGACGCAACGGCACCATCCGTTCTCAGATTCGTTCAGACCTGCCTCCCGAATGTAGAGAAGAATGTCATCGAAAAACTCCGGAGCCGAAGCCAGATAAAAGAGTCGATTGGGGCTGGCGCCCTCGGCTTCCATGGAATCGAGCCGCTCTTTCAACGAGCGATACCCGTCGAGATCGTTAAAGTTGCTCTGGTGATAGTGAATCGTCTGAGAAAACTGGTCCCAGAGGGCTTCGTCGTGTCCTTGTCTAGACACTTCACGATTCAATTTCTCGAGGCCTTCCCGAAAAACATCATCGGACTTGTCGCGTCGAGCAAAACCAACCACCCTCATCCCAGCTGGCAGATCGCCATCAGCCGCGAGGTTGTAGAGCGCCGGAATCAACTTCCGATGAGTGAGGTCTCCCGTTGCCCCAAAAATCACGAGGACACACGACTCGGGATGATTGCGGAGGCTTAGATCTGACTCTCGAAATGGATTCTCTGACATTTCGAGAAGCAATCCGCAGGATCAGCGCCAACGCAACCCTTTTGCCGAATTACCGTCGGCACTTTTAGTGAAAGATTGCCACGCGAGGCACTTTACCGGGCATAGCCCTGGACCAATCGACCCGTCGAGCGACTTCCTTTGGAAGCCCGTCCTGGACGACTGGTCTGAGGTTCGATGAGCAGGTCGACGAGAGCGTCTTCCAGTTCATGGTGGTGGAAGCGAAACCCGAGACCATGGATGCGACAGGGCAGGCCGCGACGTCCATTGAGGGCGAGATCGGGGTCCGTGTCGATTAGGGGTGCGACCGAACGGACGAGCCAGCTCGGCGTCGGGATACCGACCGGAGCACCGACCACACGCCTCAGTGCAGCCATGAATTCTGCGTTGGTGACGGGCTGCAGGCCGCTCGCATTGCAGATCCCATTGACACTTTGGTTCTCGATTGCCTCGATGAAAAGGCGCACCATATCGTCTTCATGGAGCCAGCTGATCCACTGACGGCCGCTGCCGATGGTGCCACCAAATCCATTTCGGGCGAGCCGAGCCAGGGTCGGAAGCGCTCCCCCTTGTCTGCCAAGCACAAACCCGATCCGCAGAACAGCCCACCGCATCTCAGGGCGTATCGCCGTGCCTAGTTCTGCCTCCCAGGCTCGGACCACGTCGGTCGGAAATTCATCCGGGACAAAGCCAGCCTCATCACACATTCGATCGCCGGCATTCCCATAGATAGCGAGACTGCTTGCCTGAATCCACACCTCTGGGGGACGAAAGGTTTGCCGGAGTGCTTCTCCGAGGACGCGGGTGGAATTAATCCGGCTACTTAGAATCTCTTCGCGATTACGACGGGTGCGGCGGCAGTCGACGGACTTTCCGGTCAGGTTGACCATGGCGCGGGCCCCGTCCAACTCACGAGCCCAGCCACCCTCGAGCGTTTCCCCGTCCCACTTCACGGCGTAGCCCGGACCCCGCCACAAATGAGGACTCCGGCTCAGCACGACTGGTTCGTAACCACGCTCCGAAAGGGCCGACGCCAGCGCCTTGCCAAGGAATCCGCTCCCTCCGGCGATTACGATTCGCTCTTTTTCTGAGTCTGCGTGATGTTTGCTCATCTCGTTGCTGTGGAAGGACGTGCGAGAAACTGGTTAGTTGACGATTGATCCGATCGATTTTGCGAGCTTGTCGCCCATGTGAAGCATCTTGACGGCCGATTGGGTCGGGAGACGGTCGAGGGTGCTGTAGAGATCGCTGACCTTCTCAAAGAAATTGAGGAGGTCTTCGAGCCGCTCGCGGGCATACTCCGACTCATCGCTCGGCTCGGAATTGGCCTCTTCGGCGCAGCCACGTAGATGAGTCAGGGTCGGGTCGATCTCGCGACGTTTGCGCTCCGCCGCAATGATTCGAAACATCTCATAGACGTCTTCAAGGCACTCGAAGTGGTCGCGCCTGTCCCCTGAAAAATGGGCGACCCGGACAATTCCCCAGTTCTGGAGCTCTTTCAGACTGTTACTCACGTTGGACCGCGCAACCTGTAGGCGTTCGCAAATTTCTTCGGCATTGAGAGGCTTCTCTGAAATGAAGAGGAGCGCGTGGATCTGGGCAACCGTGCGATTGATCCCCCAGCGAGTGCCCATCTCGCCCCAGTGCAGAATAAATCGCTGGGCAAAGTCGGGAAGATCTTTCATTTCTCTAATTTCTGTCGTGACAGAAACATAGAAAATTACACACTGCAATAAATTTTGAAAACTTCTCGATGTCTTTTCCTGTTTGCTTGGGCTGAAGGT
>JBCCBR010000493.1:0-3007 GCA_039033935.1 Verrucomicrobiota bacterium | reverse complement strand
TGGTAGGCTCGGATCTCAGCCGCTGAGATGGTATCGAGCTGGGGTGCCTGACGCGCCGGCTCATCGAGTTCGAGCGGTGTCCTGGTAATGATTACTGGGGTTTCAGCGAGCTGGACCGCCTCCTGGCGAGCGACGACCTCACGCGGAGACGCTGGCGGATTGGAAGTCACGGTTGGAGCAGGAGCCGGCTCCGACTCAACCACGGTCGCCTCGAGCGTGCTTGGGAGAGACTCCGTGTCCAACCTCGGTGTCACCACAGAATCCTCAGCCCCGATCTGAGAAACTCCAGCAAGCAGTCCTGCGGAGAGAATAAAACATATCAACCTATCTTGATGCATGAATATGTTTAAGCAAATCTGAGATTCGGCGCAACTGCTTTCTGCAAATTTCAGAGATTTATGACACACACTGGGCTTGCTCAATGGCTCGCCATCTCGCAAGTTGTGCTCGCATCAGGAGTGATAGGATTTCGGTCCTATCCGGCAACCTGGTTTGGAGAAGCCAAGGTGCCTGGTGCCCGTCTCGTGCGGGCCCGATGTGCAGACGTGAGTCTGAACGAAATTTCTCCGGGAGTCCTGACAAGCGATCGGATCTGGAAACGGATCTACGAAAGCGAGTCTGGACTCTCCCTGATGCAGCCAACTATCGTGCCACTGCTTCGACAAGCGGCGGCTCTGGATCAACCTAACTGCATCTCTATCATGACCTACCTTGACCTTATCGAAGTCGCTTCGGGCTGTCCCACATCAAGCCTTAGCAAGCTTGTCCGAAACCGCGGGGCTGAGAGCCAGGATCATCACCTTTGGAACAACCGCGGCACCTGGTGGTGCCACTTCACGCTTCATCACCCCGATTTCACCTCGCAGCGGATTCGCTTGTCGTTAAAAACGCGAGACCTCGGTGAAGCTCGAGAGCGGCGCGATGAACTCTTTGCCTGTTTTTCCTAGGGCGATGAACGCGCAAGAATGGCGTTCGCCTGATCGAGTGCCACTGCCCTCGAACTTTGCCGAATGGCCAATTCCGATGAAGCGGAGGTTTCTAGCGGCTTGCGGCAAACAGTCCTTCGCCGAAAAGAGTGGCAGCAACAATCACTCAGAAGGAATCGCGAGTCGGTCTCTGGCACCTTTGACCACGGCCTGCGCGGCTTGCATTTCGCGAAGTCGCTGCGAATCGAGCGAACTTCCCCGATTTGTCACTGAAAAGTAGCGCTCCACCGTCTCGAGGAACTCTTCGCTCGCATCGAAGTAGTCTCGACCCGGAGACGGCATCGTCGTGCGCATCCGAGACAGGGCCGCGTCGCGCTCCTCCAAAACTTGTTTCAGATTCGAGAGATCGCCTTTACTCGCATCGAGATCGAAGTAGTCCTCTATCAATCTGTCGATTGCCTGAACGGATTGCCGCAGCATCATCTCCGTAGACGGTTCGTAGCGGCCAAACTCCAACAAGAGCTGAGCAGACAAATGAGGTGGGTAGGCGTCGACAACTTGTTCGAGGCGCTCCTGAACGATTGGATTCCGTGCCAGCTCGACCAGCGAGGGCATCCGATCTCGGACCGCCTTGATCTCACCAAAAGCGGCATGTGCCGCAGCGAGCTCGGGATTCTCCCCGCTTGAGCAGAGGCCGGGCAGTTCCTCGAAGGCGGCGAAGGAAATCCACTCGCAGTCGAACAAAAACCCAATATCCTGAGTCTCGATTGCATGACTGAGAACTGCGTTGTGAAGCGTAGCCGGGACGATGAAGTAGGGCTTCCCCAGTTCTTTCAATTCCTCGATGAGACGGGGGATATCGTCACGGTATCGCTCCGAATCGTCGCTTGAGAGCCGTCCCGGACCAACGACTAAATCGTTTCGAATCGCCGTATCGTTGAGACAACTTTGCAGCAAGACGAGCCCTGGTGCCGCGACTACCCCTCGCATCAATCTCCGCGGTCCGGGTAAAGACGACTCAGTCGAAAAAGAATACTGAGCGATCGCATCGCGCGGGATCTTCCAGCCCTGAGCCTTCGAAGCTTCGGCGATGCGATCGAGGTCGGCGATCGGCAGACCTGCTTCGTCGTCAACAAAGTGGGAGAGATACCCCCCCTCGCCGATTTTAGCATACTCTGCCTTGCGGGCCGCTCGCAGTTCCAAATCGAGGTCGCCCCCGATCAGCACACCACTCTTCGGTCCCATCACCGGGACAATCGCGGAAAGCGTTCGCACGACTGGTTCGTCGAAATCAGAAGGAGGGCGGTCTGGATCAGGCTTGCTTCGATCCATCGCCTTTCCCTTGCCTTTGTCGGTAGAGCTGGCGATGCGCCCTTCGATTTCGCTGGCGAACGCCTCCGCCTTCTCAATTGCGGCAAGCCGGGTTGCTAGTGACTCACCGGCCTCAGTTCGCAGGTTTCTGGCCCTTAAGGTGCTGGGCTGGGCTGCCTGCAGTTTCAGGAAACCCTTTTCCGAGTCGGGAGCCACATTGACGACCCGCCCGAGCAGCAAAACGCGCTCAAGTGGAGGATCGGGGTGAATCAGGAGGGAGAGTTCGGCAAGCTGGGCAGCAAGCGGCCAGGCATCGGGCTCAATCGGCGTCCGGAGGCACTGCTCGACGCCGTTCCAGAGAGCTTCGCTGACGGAGCTGAGACTGTCGAATTTCAGGGTCGCGACCTGTGGCTTATCATTGACCCAACGATCGAAGGACTGCCGCGCGCTGAAATCGAAAGGATCCAAGACCAGGGCAAGGCCGAGTGCACGCTCGCAGACGTCGGAGTCGATTTTGGGTTGTCTGGGAAAATTGCTCGACAGCGCGGCGAGGGCGTCGACGAGAGACTCTCGCTCGACGTCTGTGAAGGGAAGCGCCTCAGACGAAAAGGGTGCACGGGCAAAGTTCGGCTCATCAAACGCCCACGAGTTTGTCGTGAGGGAAATTAATCCCCCAGCGACCAAGCAGAAGACTCGAATTCTGAACCGAACCATTACCTCTAGATTACCATGCGCGGCCCTGTATGCGCAAGTTTGCAGAGCGGCGATTC
>JBCCBR010000492.1:0-3030 GCA_039033935.1 Verrucomicrobiota bacterium | reverse complement strand
GAAGGCATGTTCATCAATGGCGTCATGATGAATCGTCCGCATCACGGTGAGGCGGTCAGCGAGCTTGGCTACTTCGGGGAGGTGCTCACAGAATTTCACGCCAGAAACTGCTGTATCGATTGAATCATACTCGGAGCCTGGCTTTTTCGGATCCGCTTTCGAATCGCCTTTCCGCTTCGGATCGAATGTATCGATCTGGGCCATCCCGCCTCCGAGCCAGAGGAAAATGCAGTGCTCCGCCTTCCCTTTTGGGACCGAAATATTGCCTGCTCCTTGTAACAGAGGGGTACCGAGAGCGGTCGCCCCGATACTGCTTGAAACCAAAAAATCTCTGCGATTCATACTAACACGTTTTTCTAACTAAAGTTTTTGACTAACCCTTTTCGATTTATTCACGGAGAATAGATCCACTCAGGGGAATTTAACAAGGCCCACAGCAAATCCTCCAAGCGCAAACGCCACTCGGGATCGAGCCGGTCGGTCGGCGGATCCCCTGCTCGCGCTTCTGCCTCCTTCTCCTGCGCGAGAGTATTTGCCGCGCCATCTAGGTGATTCGACCAGCTCACATAGCGAACCGGCTCACGCCTCTGAGTTGGCTTTGCGGTGACCTCTTGAATTCGGCGCTCATAACCAGGCGTCAACCAGGCGACATACCGATCGAGCTCACTGACCGAGGGTTCGCGGGTCAGCAAACGCGCATACAGCCTTTCGATGAGACGCTCGACCGATTGATCTTCCATCGCCAATTCCGTCACGGCGTGACGGTCGCTCAAGCGTGTCAGCCAAACTCCCATGGTCCCGTTAGCGAGAATCGCAGGCTGAAGAACGTTCGCCTCGACCTCTCGCTCACTGGTCGGGTCCTGCCGCGAAGAACGCCACCCAAAGGTTTCGAGTATGCTGCTGACCGCTTGAATACGAGGAAGCGAAAGGCTCGGTCGATCCCGCTCGTTGCTGGTCGAAGCGAGCATCCAGGATCGCCTCGGAACACCGAGCGTGATCGAATTGCTCATCACTCGAACGCTGTCGATGTCGAGACTGACTTCCTCGAGGTCGAAAGGGGCTCCGGTCGCAGAGAAAAGTGAATCCACGATCTGCTCGGCCTCAAGGCGACGTGGCGATGGGGAAATGAAGAGCGGGCTCGTTTCAGTGAGGCGCGAGTCCGTTGCTCTCTGCCAGGTATGGGAGCGGAGGATCAATCTTGCGATGGCCTTCATGTCGTAGCCGCTCGCGACAAGCTCACGGGCAAGCCAGGCCAGCAAATCGGGATGGCTCGGATCAGCCCGTTCCCAATCACCGACCGTTTCGACGAGTCCTCGCCCCATCAATCTCGACCAGATCCGATTTACCATGACCTCGGCAAAGCGGGTGTTCTGCGGAGCCGTCAGCAAAGCGGCAAGTCGCTCCCGCGGGTCTTCGGGATTTTCGGCAAGGTCCATCGACACCTCAGGGCTCACCTGATCGGAAAAAGGCCACCCCGGCGCGACCTTGCTACCCGGTTTGAGGGTGACCTCGATCAAGGGCTGACGCCCCCCTTGATGAAGCTGATCCATCGGCACGCTACTTGTCTTTGGAACCGTGAGCGGCTCGCGATTCAACATCGCTGCGAGCGCGAAGAGATCTTCCTGCTTCGAGGCATGGGCAGGAGCATCGTGACAGCGGGCGCATTTCATTTCGACCCCCATGAAGGCCGAGCTAAGGATAATGCCTTTGGCTGCCATCGGAACATCGTTGTTCGAAGCCGTCGCAAATCCAGCTGGACCTCCGAAACGCTCACTCCCTTCGAGCCGGACCAGCTCAGTGACCATGAGATCGAGCGGCTTGTTGTCGAGCAGCGATTCGTAGATCCACCACCGAAAAGGACCGGTGTTGTTGAGCGTTGGGTTAATGATATTGGGGTTTTCGGCGAGGATGTCCTGCCAGTAACCCATCCACCGATCGGCCCAACGAGGATCATCGAGATAGCGATCGATTGCGTGGTTCCGCCTTTCGATCGATGGATCCGCGAGGAATCGGGCGATCTCGTCCTCACTTGGCGGTACACCGACGGTGTCGAGCGCGAGGCGGCGAAGAAAGGTGCGATCGTCACTCAATGGCATTGGCTCGAAGTCCTCCACATCATAGCTCGGCCAGACAGCACCTTCTTCGATCCAGCGGGTCAGCAACGCGATTTCATCGTCGCTCAGAGGATCTCCTTTCGGAGGCATGATATCGATCCCTGCCTCATGCCCGACTCGAAAAATCAAGGAGCTATCGAGCGGCTCGCCCGAGACGATTCCGGGACCATCTAGCTCGCCTCCGGCGAAAGCATCACTGCGGCGATCGAGGCGCAACTCTCCTTTGGTTTCGCTGCCTTGGTGACAGTCATAACACTTCTTTTCAAGCAGCGGTTGGATTTCATCGAAGTAATCGACTGTGCCGACACTGCCTCCATCAGACTCAGCTGCGGCCTGGGCAATGCGGTGGCCGATGAAATGATCGATCGGATTCTGACTCGGGTAGCCAGAGGGCAGGTCGGGAACCGCGACAGCGTCCGTTTCGCGAAGCCATTGCTCAGCCGCAGAGCGACGACGATTCCAGAAAGACGCATTTCGCTGACGGCATAATTCACGATTAAGTGCGTTTGTCTCGGCCAGAGCAGCCTCACGCTCAGCGCGGTAATCGGACCACCCTTCATCGGTGTAGGGGATGACCTCACCGCGAGGACTGACCAATTGCCACGACTCGCTACCCTCGGGGGACCATGCCACGACCGTTTCCCCCAGTTCCGGTCGTCTCAGATTCCGACCGGCAGGACCTCCCACCATCGTTTCTAATACGACAAAGTGTTCTCCACCTTTCGTGCTCCACTCGACCCATTTTTCTCGATTACCCGGAGGCGCGAAACGAAAGTCAGGTCCGAGATCGAGATACTCATCCTGTTTCGACAACTTGCCATGGCCTCCAGTATCCCGACCGGGGAATGGAGTTTCCAGCACCGCATCACCATCGATCGAAAGGCGTGGTCAGTGTCTTCTGATCCCAGAGAAAGCG
>JBCCBR010000491.1:0-3031 GCA_039033935.1 Verrucomicrobiota bacterium | reverse complement strand
GTGAGTCAGGATCGACGGATCGCCCGCATCGTACTGGATGCCCACAAACCGTGTCTCGTGCTGCTCAACAAATTCGATCTTTACCGACCCGAAGCCCCTTTTCAGGAGCGCATCAACGACTTCAAGGAGGAACTCGGCGACGACCTCTTTTTCCTGCCCTACGCACCGAAGTTAGCGGTCTCGGCCAAAAATCGCCAATACCTCGGTCGGGTTTTTAATGCGATCGAAGTGTTGATTAAAACCGCCGCTAACCCGGTCCCGACATCCGCTTTGAACCGTCTCCTCCAGCACTCGATCGAGCGGAATCCTCCTCCGGTGCGACGCAACAAACGCCTCAAGCTGCTCTATGCGACCCAGAAGCGAAGCGATCGACCCAGCACAATTCCGGTGCCGGAGTATCTGCTCTTTGTGAACTACGCCAATCTCCTCACTCGCACCTACGAGCGCTTTCTCGAAAACCAGATTCGGAAGGAATACCCGATGGAGGGACTTCCCTTCGTCTTTCGGATCCGATCCCGCTCCGAGCGCGAGCCGGAGAAGCGGAAGCGGGTTGGTAAAAAGGCATAGCGCTTCTTGGCTTGGTATCAAGCCGACGGATCGCATCGCAAGCCACGGCTTCAGCTAGAACAAAGTGAATGGTGACCAGTTCAACAACGACAAAAACGCCCGCCCAATATTCTCAGGCGAGCGTTCTTTTCGTGGTTTGGAATCTTTTGATCAGCTCAGCGAAGCCTTCGCGAAGAGCTTGGTGTAGCGCTCGCAGTGGATGCCGATGCTTTGAAACTGGCTCAGGTCGACTCCCTCAGGCAGCGCAAAAGTGAAGGTGCCTTTCGAGTCCTTGATCGGCGTGATAACAATGGCGCCTTCCATCGCATTCTCACTTTCGAGGGCATCAACCGCGTGCGGCGAGAGTATCAGCTTGAGGTCTGGGGCCCGTCCAGTTTTGAGATCGTGCAGAGTCACGCTGTCGGCAGTGATTGTCCAGGTTCCGGAAGTCGAGACCGCGTGCTTCTGCCAAGAGCCAGTCAATTCAGCCGCAGAGGCGGCAGGGGTCATGATTGAGCCGAAGGCAATCGTGAGAGCGGCAAAAATAAATGAGAGAGATGTCTTTTTCATGGTAGTAACTGGTGGGGCTGCATCGTTGCAGCTTACATACAGACTCTTCTGTCTGTTTTTCCTTTCAAGTAAAGGGGTTTTTCTGAATTATTTTGCCGATCTATTTTCGAAGGTGCCGCACCTTTGCCGGCAATCGTCGCGAAACCCGCTCAACGACTCCGAATCTCTTCGATTTCCTCAGGGCTGGCCGGGAGCACATTGATCTTCACATCATCGGGGACTTCGACTTCAGGATTCTCTTCGAAAAGGTAGCTCTCCATGATCATGTAGACCTTCCCTCGCGGGTTGGGCCGGTAGGTCCGGGCTCCGAAGGCTCGGGTAATCTTAATCGGCTCTTCGCCGGTCTCAATCTCGAGCACAAACTGTTGCTGCCCCGTCAGCCCGAAAGTCGGATCGACCTTCCGCATCTCGTTTTGAATTTCTACCAAGGGCCGGAACAGCTCCTGATAAGCAACCCTGCCATTGGTGATCTTTGGCGGCGTGATTTTGGGAACCTCGAGGTCGACGAATATGTTGAGTGATCCCCGAGGTTGATTGGCAACAAGATCGGGATTTTTCTCCAGCAAGTCTTCCGAATAAGGAATTTCGACAAAACCGTCGTTGTCGACCACGAGCATGATCGGCGCATCGGGCACATTGAGGACCAGTTCAATGTCTTTTGCACCAACGTCGGGATTCCGACTCTGAATGCGGAGACGGTAGGTCTCCGCATCCTTTTTTGCCCGAGCATCACTCTCAGCAATCTTGATCAGTTGCTTGTATGGGAGGCGCGCCAGCTCAGCGTAATCGAGAGGCCGTCCTGACAGAGTTTCCGGGGCTTCTGTCGGAGTCTCCCCTTCTTGAGCGGAGACCGGGCTAACAGCGACCCCAGCAACAATCAATATTCCAAGCGCGGCTTTTTGAATCATGAAATCTATATCTTTAATAACCTCTCAGTGGGGCGGAGTTCAAGCACCTTCTCCCGCTTGCTTTTCCCAAAAGAGCCGAATGCCATCGGCACACATTTCGGTGCCGTTGATCAGCTCGTAGCCGCGCCAGTGTTCCTGCTTCAGCTGGAGCGCGTCTGCCCTTGCTTTCTGGAAACTCCGATACGCTTCCCGCAGAGACTCCTCGCAAGCTTTACCATCCATTTGCTGCTTCAAAAAAGCGGTCGCTTCCTCAACCTGTTCCCGATAGGCGAGAAGGTGATCACGTGGCGAGTCAACTTCACCGAAATGAGTCAGAAAGAGACGGCTGAAATCGGCTTGCTCGATTCGGTCGATACTGGCGAGCGTGTATTCGAGGTGGAACTGCGGTGGAGCAGACGTCACCGATGTGTAGCCGCTTGCGAAGAGTCTGGCCCCGGCCGCATCCCCCGCGAAGACCGAATCACCCACCGCGAAAGCATGGTGGTGAAAGGCGTGACCGAGGGATTCAATTGCTTGGACCTGGACACCGCCCACATCCACGACTTCGCCGTTGGCGATAGCTCGCACGCTCGTCTCGTCCGACGGGAGCATCCCGCCCCAAAGCGTTTCGAAGCGGTCGCCGTAAACAAGCCGCGCACTATCGACGAGTCTGCTCGGGTCGACCAGATGCCGCACGGCCTTGGGATGTGCGAAAATGGGGACTCTTTGCCTCGCCCACCAGCCGGCACCGCCAGCATGGTCGAGATGGACATGAGTCACAAAAACTCCATCAATCGAATCAGGAGACACGCCGACTTCCCGAATAGCTGAAAGCAATCGCTCCCGACAAGTCTCGGGGCCAGTCTCGATCAGCACGGCACTGGCGTCGCCCTGGATCAGAAAGGCCGCAATCAGCCCGGACTGGCCCTGAAACTGAAGATCGAGCGTGTGCACCTGCATTGCAGCTAATAACGCAAAACCTGGCTCGATCCTTGGGTGTTTTGATCGTCGCAATCGAGCCTTTCATC
>JBCCBR010000490.1:0-3033 GCA_039033935.1 Verrucomicrobiota bacterium | reverse complement strand
TATCCAGCACTGAACTGGAAAATTTCGACGGTCGGAGAGAAAAGCTGAATATTGCCGACGTTATTTGTGTCGATGAATTCGAGCTGAGAACCGTTCGATTTCCAATCGAATCCGAAATCCATGCTCCGACGTCGATTTTCGATTCCGCGAAGTGGAATCTCGTAGCGAGCGCTGAGCTGGACGTTTTCACCGCCGGAATCAAGAAATGCGCCGGCACCAAGCGGGATCGGATCGGAATCAATCGCAACGTATGACGCCAGCACCGTGAAGGAGTGTCTCCAGGGGAGGCCTTGAGTGTAGACCAACGAAACCGCCTGAACGTGTTCGAAATCGAGGTCGGTCGTAAACTGCGAACTCAAGGAGGCGTTCGGCCCGAGAAGGTCACCGAAGTTGAAGCCGAGGATTAGACGATCTTGCCCCAGGAAGTCTGTTCCGGAATCCTCGTAACCGGCATACCACCAGTTTGCTCGAGTCTCATAAGATTTGAGAATGACATCGGTAGTCCCGAACTCGAAACCCGGCGCGTAGACCATGTCGACTTTGCGATAAGGGCTGCGGTTGATCCAGGAAAGGTCCTGCAGCACCTCAGAAGCGCGGATGACCTCCCCCTTTTTAACTCGCATCTGCGAGCGGATGAATTTCTCGGTCTCAACGTCGACTCCTTCGACTCGAACCCGAGCGAGCTTGGACTCGATCACGACGAGCTGAACAACGCCGGAGGTGATATCTTGCTCAGGAAGCAACACGTCAACGACAGGACGATCGCCTTCGCGATAGGCGACGATCACATCTTTCACCAGTTGGTCGAGTGAATCCAACGACACGGGGCGTCCGATGTAGCCCTGAATGGCGAGACCGACTTCTCTCGGAAACTGCTCAAAATCGTGCCAGATCCCCTCAACGCCGGGCCAGCCATCGGGGCGGACGTCTCCAGGGGTTGGTAGAAGAACAACGCCCAGCAGCTGGTTCACGAGGAAGTCTTGCTGGCTCGCCTGCGGGCTTTCGTTGATGTAATAGCGCCCCAGGTTGTCGACCCGAAGGGGCCCCTCACCACCTCCGCTGTCGAGCACCGAGCGAGTCTGGTTGACCTGGGTGCGAGTAGCCGGTGGGAGAACGTCAGTCAGGATCTCAGTTCCGTATTGATCTGTGATTGTCTGGGCAGCCAAAAAACTTGGAAGCAACAGTGATGCTGCTGTAATGAGTCCCAGAAATGGTCGGTGAGCTGTCGTCATAACAGAATGGGGGCCAGCGAGAAACCCCACTGAACCCAATCGGTTAACACAGGCTAAGAAGGTTGAAAAAGACTTTTTTCGGAAAATTTCTCGTGCTTCGCTCTCTTTCAGGGAGAAAGAAAACCTCAAAAACGAAAAATCAGGCTTCAAACCGGCTCAAGGCAGGCCAGACATTTCGCTTCATTTTGCCAACTCACGACCTCGCTTTTCATGCTGATCGATACCCATGCTCACCTCAACTCGCAGCGATTTGATGGCGAAATCGAACAGCTGCTCGGGAAAGCAGCTGAGAGCGGCGTTGAAAAGGTAGTCAGCATCGCCTGCGATCTAGAGGATTCGATCGCGAATTTGGAGCTCGCTCGAAAGTATCGAGAGATTCTGCCGACGGTGGGGATCCACCCTCTCTACGTCCACGAGCCAGGCCCACCCAATTGGCTCGCCGAGCTCGAAAACCTCGCCAAAGAGGAAGAGGTCGTTGCGATCGGGGAAATCGGCCTCGATTACCATCATCCTCCTCAGGATGGAACCGAGGAATCTGCCTGGCGCAAAAAGCAGCAGGTCGTATTTGAAAGCCTACTCGATCTGGCGATCAGGGCCGGCCTCCCAACGGTAATTCATCAACGAGACTGTGCCGGGCCGGTCGCGGAGACACTGGCACGCTTCCCAGAAACCCGAGCCGTCCTTCATTGTTTCAATGGCTCTCAGGATGACGCAGAACGTGCTCTCGCGATGGGTCACCTGATTTCCTTCACCGGGATCCTCACTTTCCCTAAAGCAACGGACGTCCGCGAAGTTGCGCGGCTCATTCCCCTCGACCGAGTCATGGTTGAAACGGACTGCCCGTTCCTGGCACCGGTCCCTTACAGAGGCAAACGCTGTGAACCCGCCATGGTCGTCGAAACGGCGAAGGTCCTCGCCGAGCTCCACGGATTAAGCCTGGATGAAATCCACAGGATCACGACTGAGAATGCCATGCGCTTCTTCCAGCGCCGTTCCTAATAAGTCCCCTTATTTAAAGCGTGGTCAGACTCGTTCTTCTTCCGGTCGCGACGAAATTTTTTGTGATAGGACGTGAGATTTCACGTCGTAGAGTCACGCAGGCAGGTCGTCGGAGTGATCCGAACTGACTTGCAATGCGCTCAGGGGAATCTTTCTTGAGCATGAGAAAACCCTCCGAAGAGGGCTCCCATAAGAACCCGCACTTCTATGTCACACCAACTCACCCCCGCTCGCGAAAAACAGTTTCCGACTGAGTCGCGACAAAGCTCTGCGAAAGAGAAACACGCGGCATTGACAATGACCGATGATCACTCGCTGTTTCTCATGCACCAAGCCCGCGTACGCGAGTCGAAGAACGATCGTCTCGGTTTTTGGGCAAGGCTCCTCGGCCGTCGCCGCTGAACTGACCTTTGCAGTTCATTGATCCTCGCCGCCCGAGGCAGCGAGGGATTGGAGGTCGGCTTCTTCAACGACTGGAATACCGAGGGCGTCAGCCTTATCCCGTTTCGACCCTCCCCCCTCGCCTGCGAGCAGGAAACTGGTCTTGCTGCTGACGGAACCGGAGACCTTTCCCCCGAGATCTTCGATGCGGCGTTTAATCTCGCTGCGAGGAGCTGAAAGCGTCCCTGTGATCACAAAGGTCTTTCCGACAAAAGGAAGATCTTCGCTCGCCTCAGACGGGGGAGTCGGAGCAAACCGTTCACTGGTTGGCTCAATCCCCAAATCTGAAATCCGCTGGAGAAGTCCCTGGCCAAGCGGACTGGCAAAGTAATCCAGCACGCTGGCAGCGACAGTCGGACCG
>JBCCBR010000489.1:0-3034 GCA_039033935.1 Verrucomicrobiota bacterium | reverse complement strand
TTTCAGGCGCTCGCAATATTGCCTCACGTTAGCCACTCCCACTGATAAGGGAAACTGTTGTTGATTAAACATTGATTCTCGCGTTTTGTGATTCCGACGTTTCATCGCAACCGATCAAAGCGAGGGCAAGCAAAGCGAGGCAAGAGATGGCGTAGGTGGTGATGTTGGACTTCATGGTAAGTGGCTGTTAATCATTGAGAGCGAAGAGCTTTGGGAAGCGGAGGTGAAAGGGTGCGCCAGGCCGGGGCGAGGATACCGATCAAGGCGAGAGCAATACCCACTGAGAGACCCGTAAAAATCACGGTGGACTCAAGGTCGAGCCGAAACGTGCCTATCGAAAACGGGACCGTGCGTCCGTCGAGCAGGACGAGAGCGGCAATCATCGCGATGAGAGTTCCGGTAAGCGTCGCGAGGAGTGATTCTTGCAAGAGCGAAAGGAAAATGGCAAAACGCCGATACCCAATCGACTGGAGTGTCGCTAGCTCTTTGATCCTCGCTGCGAACGCCGCGTAGAGCGTGTTGAGCCCTCCAAAAACCGCACCCGCTGAAATGAGGGCCGCGGTCAGCCAGGTCATCATCTGGATGGGAGCGTAGAAGTCGCTCAGCTTCTCGTAATAGACGTCTTCTCGAATCGCAGCGAGCTCAAGATCGTTGCGCTGTAGGGTGAAGACTTCGACATCCTCAGGGTCACCTTGCTCGCCGAGACGGACGATTACCGTTGAGAGAGTATCTCGTTGAGTCAGAGTGGCGAGATCATTCCGGTCGAACCAGATTTCAGACTCGAGAACGGTGCCGGGTGCGGCGTATCTCCCCACGATCGAAAACTCAGCACCCGAGAATGCCAGTCGTCGCCCCAGCGCCAGTTCCCCTCTCGTGACTCCCATCGTGCGATGAGCGAGCGCCCCTACCATCACTTCGCCCGGCCCGGGGAATCGCCCTTCTTGAAGCCGGAGCGACTGGTGAACCATCAGCGCACCGGGCAGAACGCCTCGCAGAATTGCCTGAGCCTTTTCGCCTGATTCGGTGAGAAGAGGAGCTTGATAGACGATTTCGCCTGAAACGGCCGACGCTCCGAGCATTTCAGCGATTCCGGGAATCGAAGTCGCTGCCGCCGACTCCACGTCGAGGTGCACCTCGCTCCGCTCGACAGCCTCCTCGGAGCCTTTCCCTAACAAAATAACATTCTGCGAAGATCCTGACGCAGAGAGCACCCCTGACATACCACGATTCAGTGCCGTTGCCGCCATCAGCAAGAACACAACCAGAGCTGCTCCGAGGACGGTCTGGAGGAGACGCCCCGGATCGCGGAAGAGGTTTCGGACAGCGTAGGAAAAAGGAAGCATCGGGTTTTGGAGAAAAGATCAGGCGTTGAGGGTCTGAACGAGGGGCCGCGAAGTCGCTTTCCAAGCCGGGTAAATCGAAGCAAGTAGCCCTAACAAAAGTGCGATCGCGATTCCTTTGGCCATCACTGAAAGGGTTGGGCTGATCGCAAGGGTGAGACCTTCGTTACCAAAGGTGAAAGCCTTCAGTTCAAAGAAAAGCATGGCTGCCGCGACTCCGACCAGCCCACCACCGAGTCCGAGCAACAGGCCCTCGATCATCACAAGCCAGCTGATCCGAAGTCTGCTGTAGCCGATGGTTTGGAGAATCGCCGTTTCTTTAACCCGTCCCCGCACAATCAGAAGCAAGGCATTGCCAACCAACCCCAGGACGGCCACGACTGCACCGAGGCCGAGCCAGCGGGTAAACCCAATCAGCTCGATCATTTGCTTTGCGGTTTCCGCGAAAAAGGCTTTTTCCGGTCGGGTGTTGGTGGGCTGCTGGTCGGATCGAAAGACCTCATCAATCGCTGAAGCAACTTCATCGAGGCGATCTGCCGAATCGACCTTGACGTTGAACTGGGTAACGACTCCCAATCCAACGCGTGACGCCTGTTGCAGGAATGGCAAGTGCACGTAGGCGACGTTGTTGTCTTGTGGGGAATCGGACTCGATGATCCCAGCGACTTCGACATTGACCCCGACCGCCTCGAATTTATCGCCCGGCGCTAGCCCACGTCGCTTCGCAAAATGAGCGCCGACGAGCGCGGCATCGCTCCGGCTATCGAAATCTTCGTAGCTGCCCGCGATCAACTTGATCCCCGGGTTGTAATCTCTTAGGTCCTGCGGAGGAACCCCGCGAAAAGTGATCACATCGAGCGATGCGCCGCAGTTGTTGACCGTGATCTTGATCGGGATGACCTCACGGACCCCGTCAATCCCGCCGATAGTAGGTCCGTAGTGCTCCGGGAGCCGCGAGGTCGCTGGGCAAAAACGGTTTTCCCGGTAGACGACAAGAGTCGAGTCATCGGCCGAAGCCTGCGTCGCAGTCGACAGCGAATCCTGCATCGTCTCAACAGCGGCAAATAGGAACATCCCCGCAGCGACACCAAGTACGGTGAGCAGAGTCCGCAGCCTGTGTCGAACCAGATTCTTGAGAGCGAGTGCAACAAACTTCATGCGATCAGTTTCCCTTTCTCAAGATGCAAAGTGCGATCGGCCGCCTCGGCCGCCTTGGGATCGTGTGTCACCATCACGATCGTTTTGCCGTGCTCTTTGCAGAGGCTTCGGAGCAAATCCAGAATCGCATTGGCCGAGTCACGATCGAGGTCGCCGGTTGGTTCATCGGCGACGAGGAGGCCAGGGTTGTGCACGATCGCGCGCGCGATTGCGACTCTTTGCTCCTGCCCTCCAGAAAGCTCGGCTGGACGATGTTGGGCACGATCAGCGAGCCCAACCAAGTCCAGCGCAGCATTCACCTTTTCCCGCCGTGCTTTACGAGTGAGATCTGTCAGCAACAGCGGGAGCTCCACATTCTCAAAAGCCGTCAGAGTCGGGATGAGGTGGTAGAGCTGAAAAATATAGCCGACGCTTTCGGCACGCCAGCGAGTCAGGGCAGCTCGGCTAAGTGATGCGACGTCACGCCCGTCGACCGTCAGCTCGCCATGCGAGGGACTATCGATCCCAGCGATGAGGTTGAGCAAAGTCGTCTTGCC
>JBCCBR010000488.1:0-3048 GCA_039033935.1 Verrucomicrobiota bacterium | reverse complement strand
GGCGACCGTAGCGAATGTTGTTGGCGATGGTGTCGTGAAAGAGAAAGGTGTCCTGACTGACCAACCCTATATTCTCCCGAAGGCTTGCCTGGGTGTAGTCGCGGACGTCTCGGGTGTCGACCCGCACGGCTCCGTCATCAACGTCATAGAAGCGGAGGATGAGCGAGAGGATCGTCGATTTCCCCGATCCACTTTGTCCGACCAGAGCATAGCGTTTGCCTGGTTCGAAGCGAAGGCTCACATTTCGGAGCGCCGGATTCTCCGGTTCGTAGGCGAAGGTGACGTCCTTCAATTCGATGAGGCCTGTCGATTTCTTTAATCCAGTCGCCTCGGGCCGGTCAGTCACCTCTGGCTCTGCGTCGATAAAGTGGAAAACCTTGATCGCAGCGACGAAGCACTTCTCGGCCTGGACCTGAATGCGGCTGAGAGCTTTGACATTGGGGTAGAGACTGATCAGCCCGAGATTGAGCGTCATGAATTTGCCATATTGCATCTCGGTGACCCACGCGTAGACCATCCCGATGACAATGCCGGTAGCCCCGACGATCTCGACGAGCGGGCTCGAGATCTCCATCGCCTTGCGCCAGCGCATGATGAATTTGACGATCGCTCGACTGCCCGCATTGAAGCGCTCAGTCTGATACTCTTCGCGGCTGTTCGCTTTGACGAGGCGGACGCCGCTGAAGCTCTCGTGCAGAGTGACCATGAGCCCCTCACTTTCTTCCTCCTCTTTCCCGCCCGCTTTTCGGACGCGTCGGGCGATTGCTGCGACCGGTAGGATGCAGAGCGGAAAGACGACGAGGGCCCCGAGCGAGTAAAGTGGATCCATGATCACAACGACGACGATCACGGATAGAATACCGACTGGGTGTTGAATCCAGCCGCTGAGCAGATGGCCGCCTGCCTCAGCGAGAGTGCGGGTCTGGTTGGCGACGGTCTGGATCAGTTCGCCCTGTTTCACTCGATTAAAGAAAGAGAGCGATTGCCGCATCACCCCGCGAAAGCACTGATCTCTCAGGTTGTAGAGCACCTTCATGTTGAGCCAGAGCATGCAGTATTGATGCAGAAACTGGAACAATCCCCGCAGCAGCAGCAAGAGAGGAATGCTGAGGCAGACGAGGGTGACGAAAATCCATTCTTGTTCCGCGGGCAGGGTGGGAACCGGGATTTCGAAATCGGTGAAAATCGGCAGATCCTCAAAAGGGCGGATCGCGTCTCCAAAACGGCTCTCATCCCCGTCGTCAGCCACCTCGTCATTCGGCAGCACCACGGTGAAGACCGACTTCATCACCAGCAGAATGACGGCATTGAAGAGGCCTGAGCAGATCCCGAAAAAGATCCCCCAGGCAAGTCGTCCGCGGAAGGGAATGATGTAGCTGAGGAGACGACGGAAGACCGCAATGCGACGAGTCGCAAGCTCGTCGCTGCTGTGCTGGGCGAGTTCCAGCGCAGAGGGGGGTGGCGATTGATCCTGACCCATGGGTTTTCGAGGCGAGGCCATCGGTAATGGAAAAGCGATCCTGGCGCAAGGGTTCTCGCATCCGCGAGCTGCTTGCGACCTGACTCATTTCCTACTACCTTTGCGATTCGAATTTTCAGGAATGTCAGTGACTCTTCAAAACAGCGAGACCGCCTGGTATGTCATCCGGACCAAGCCAAAGTCGGAACATATTGCGGCGCTCCATTTGCAGAAGTTTGCTAATCTCGATGAGGTGTTTGCCCCGCGGATTCGTTTTCAAAAAGGCACCAAGCGGGGCAAGGTCTGGTTCGTCGAGGCTCTGTTTCCCGGATACATCTTTGCCCGATTTGAGTTGGCTGAAAGCCTCCGGGCGGTCAATGCGACCACCGGCGTGCTCGGCGTGCTGCGCTTCGATGTCCGTTACGCGACCCTCGATGAATCGCTGATTGGAGAATTACAAAACGAATTCCCAGAGGACGAAACCGAGGTCCGTGAATTGACCCGCGAGATTCAGGAAGGCGACGAGGTCACCGTGGTGGAAGGCGCCATGACGGGCTCCGAGAGCGTCGTCACAAAAATCCTGAGCGGGAAAGAACGCGTCCGGATTCTGTTGGAATGGCTCGGAGAGGATCGCGAAGTCGAGGTCTCGCTCAATTCGCTGATTCGACCTGGCCAGATTCGGAGCGAACTCGGCCTGTGACCGCACCTTCCGATCAGACTTTTCAGCGCTTTGAGAGCTGGAGGAAGAGTTAGCGGTTGCTCACGTGTGATCTTGGCTAGTCCTGCCGGAATCGTAGAAAAGCTGGGAGAGATCGGATGGCATTCTGAAGCCATCGACCTCGGAAAGTCCCACGAACCCCACTATTGCCTGGTCTGTTTGAAAAGCCGCACGCAAAGGCGCGAGGGCGCAAAGACACCAGCAATTCGCAGAGCCTTGCGCCTCTGCGTGAGATTTTCAAAGTCGACCTGCCTGATGATTTCGTTGGAACTTCAGAAAGCATTGGTCACGCAGACCTGAGTACCGCACTGCCTCGACGGACTCTGCACCTATCAGGTCGCCTGTCCTTTTTATCGAGGCCAAACCGTCTCATCCACGCCCGATCGATCCCGCAGTCGACTCAAGCAATCGCTAGCCGCTCCGTTTATAGGACATGATCCCACGTGCGATGCTATCGGCTACGACTTGCCGATACTGGGCCTCAGTCATGCGCTGCCGTTCGATCTTGTTGCTGACGAAACCGCCTTCGACCAGAATGGATGGATGCTTGGTGTGACGAAGCACCGAGAAGTTCGCAGTTTTGACCCCACGATCGGTTGCCCCGGTGTTTCGAATCAGCTCGCGTTGCACGGCTTGAGCGAGCTTGGCAGAGCTCGACGAGCGGTAGAAGGTTTCAATCCCTAGGGCGGAAGTCCGGTAGGCTGAATTGAAGTGGACGCTTACAAAAATGGCGTTGCGATAGCGATTAGCGCGAGAGGAACGAGCGGAAAGCGAAATGTATTCGTCTCGAGTCCGGGTCATCACCGTTTTGAATCCGGCTTTACGGAGCACGATCTCGAGGCGTCGAGAAACATCGAGATTGATGTGTTTC
>JBCCBR010000487.1:0-3050 GCA_039033935.1 Verrucomicrobiota bacterium | reverse complement strand
GGCAGCATCATCCGGCTTTTGATGTAGCAGAGATTCGCAGCCATCACCAGGAACTCACCGGCGAGCCCGACATTGAGCAACTTCAGGGTGTCGAGATAGCCCATGTATTGCTTCGTGATCCTCTCGATCTGGATGTCGTAAATATCGATCTCGTCTTTTTTGATGAGATAGAGCAGCAAATCCATCGGCCCCTCGAAGATATCGAGTGAGACTTTGTAGCTGGTGGTGTCGGCTGTCGCGTCAGCGGGTAGCTCGGTCGATGGGAGGCCCTTGGCGACGGCGGCCAGTTCAGCGCTCGGATCAACGCTGCCTGATCTAAGAGTTTCTGATTCGTCGGCTGGGGCCGGGCTGTCTGCAGGAGCGCTCAAGTCGTGTCTCCCAAGAAAGCGCCACCGCGCGACCTTTTCAAGCGTCGAGGCGAGACCGTGGTTTCGCGAATCAGAGGACTCAATCAGCGAGTATCCGGCTCCCTCTCGAGGCGTAGTCGCGACTCTGGATACAGGCGCCACCGCTGAGGAAGCAAGGGAAACACCCGCTGGATAAGCTGCGAGAAGAAAGCCATCGATACTCGGGTGCGCCAGGTTGAGCGCAGCCCAAGCGGAGCCAGTAATTCAGGCGGCAGAGTTTCTACTGGTAAAAAATCGAGAATTGCACCGAAAGCTCTCATTAGCAGAGAGTCGCGCGGGTGCACCAGATGACGGGTGAGGTCTGCAGAAATCGGATCGCTGCCGAGTATCCCGGAATGGACCATCGACGCGTAATATTGCTCAAATCCAGACCAGCTGTTTGGGACGAATTGTTCTTGTAGACCAAAGAAGTTCCCGAATCTCGCAAAGTCAGCGAGGAGGGCTTGCTTTCTTTCATTCGTGAGAGGGCCGATCCAACGTTCGTAGGCGGTCGCAGCTGCGTAAACTAAGGTCGCAAGGACCCACACCATCAGTTCGGGTTCGAAAGCGTTGTAAGTTGGACCTCGCACCTTTCGGTGCACTTGACGGAGTCGGTCACGGACTTCATTGGCCTCACCGTAGGTCCCGAACGCGATCGAATTGACATCTCTGAGAGTCCGAGTGAGGCGGCCGAGGCTATCCGCGCGAAAGTCGCTGTGATCAGCGACCCCACGCCCAATCATCGGATGGGCAATCTGGAGAATTGCCGCGGCAGGTCCGTAGAGAAGGCCGATCCACTGATGGTTGATCCGCCACATTTCAGAATCGAGCGGGAAAACAAAGTCGTCCGATCCTGGGATTTGGGCTTCATGAGCTTCTCTACCGGCTGATTCCATGGTGCCAGCACTGCGAGGGAAATCGGTGGTGCACGACGCCAGCTTACTGCATCGACGAAGAGCCACACAGGAACTGCCTGGAGCCTGCGGGCACTCGGCAGCGATGGCGAGTTTGGATGCTATTCGTCGGCGGCACTGTCGCCGATCAGCTTTTGAATCACCGCCTCAAGCTGGGTGTGAGCGCAGTCAGCCACGACGAGCTTTCCCTCTTGGTCGATGACGTAGTAGTCGGGGTAGCCGTTGACCGCGTAGGCCTGAATCATGCGGTTGCGTTTGTCGATCCCGATTGGATAACGAATGTCGTGTTTCTCCGCGACTCGCTCCATCGATTCCGATCCGCGCTCATGGCAAACCCCGATCAGCACGACGTGCTCCGCGTATTTCTCGGCGATGGCATTGTGGTAGGGTATCCCTCCGACACAGGGTCCGCACCAGGTCGCCCAGAAATCGAGAACCACGATTTTACCTTTGAGGTCGGCGAATGACAAAGGCTCCGAATTGATCCACTTGCTCAACTCGATCGGCGGGGGAGCTGTGGTCCCCTGAAGCAGAATGAGGCGTTCGCGCAGACGAGCATCCCCTTCGAAAGCGAAGCTAAAGTCATCACTTCGTGAAATGGATGAACAAACGAAGAGAGCGAGAAGTAAGAGGAGCCAGGATCGACGCATGCTAGGAACGTCCAACCGACGGGAGACTTTTCAAGACCTTACGAAATGCGATCAGAGAATAGAGGACGAAATGACGCCCACGCTTCTCGCTTTACCGAAAAAAGAATCTCCTGTCTATTGCTGGTATGCAGAGCAAGTGGGTTGGACTGATTTTCGCACTGGTGCTTTTTCTGGGGGGCAGCGGATCATTGTTCGCGCAGGCCGATTACAAGCGCTATTACGATGAGGATCGACTCCCCCGTGTCCGGGAATTGATGGATGAGGGGCACTTCGAGACGGTCGTCCGAGTCTGCGATTATTCGATTGAGCGCGGCCAGCCGTCCTGGGAGTGGCGTGTGCTGAGGTTCCAGTCGCTCGCTCAAGTAGGTCGCTATCAGGATGCGTTTGAGGAAGCCCGCCGATCAACCGCGTTGTTTGCGGATGAGCTCGCGGCGCTGCTTGAGATCCACGATTTCTACGCTGAGCTAGGGTTGGGTGACTTTGTCGAAGAAGTCCTCCCCCTCATCAATCAGGCTGCTGGGGCAATGCCGGCAAAGGAGCGAGACGGAGCTGACCTCGTCCGGCTTGGACGCGCCGCATTGATTCTCGGTGCTGATCCGCAAACGGTGCTGGAGCAATACTACAATGTCGCCAAGTCTCAAAAGGCAAAGGGTGAAGTCCTTCCAGCCGGTCTGATCGACGCGCATCTCTACTCGGGTCGCCTTGCCCTCGCGAAAGAAGACTACGCGATTGCTGCCGACGAATTTCGCGCTGTGCTCGACTACGACCCTGATCACATCGACGCGACTTACAGTCTCGCAAAATCCCTCCAGCCAAGTGATAGCGAGGCAGCAAACCAGCAGATCGAGCGCGTCATCGAACTCACCAAAATCCACCTGGGTGCGCTGATCGACAAGACTGTTCATCTCATTCAGGTGGAACGGTATGAAGAAGCCCACCTCTTTCTGGATGCGATCGAATCGATTAATCCACACTATCCAAAAGCGCATGCCTATCGTGCCGTCTTGGCCGAGCTGGAAAAACCCGAGACAGGTGCCTTCGAAGAATCTCGGGAGAAAGCACTTCAAGTCTGGGCAAAAAATCCCGAGATCGACTACCTC
>JBCCBR010000486.1:0-3051 GCA_039033935.1 Verrucomicrobiota bacterium | reverse complement strand
GTCGCGATCCGGACCTACGCCGCGCTCGCTCTGCTCGCGTTTCGGGATGTTGAGTCTGCTCTGGACACCGAGCGTTCCCTTGCCGAGCAGGAAGTCTTCCTTGAAGTGGAACTGCGACAGGCCAACCTCGCCCTCGCCCAGGCGGAGCGGGAATACTCCGAAGGTCTCGTCGGTATTCTCGAATTGCTCGAAGCTCAGCGCCGAGCCGTCAGCGCCCGCACTGACATGATCGAGCTGCGCAACCAACGCCTCCGTAATCGGGTCGATTTGCACCTCGCGCTCGGTGGAGATTTTTCCACCCTCGGATCCAAAGAAACGCGACCGCCGGAGAAATTGAGTCTCCGACTTTCCGCTCCCCAGAGTCTCCACCTGTTCTTTTCTCGATGCACCGCCTGATCCGCATCCTTCTGCCCATCGTGATCCTTGCGGTCGGAGCGGCTGGTTATTGGCTGCTGAGCATCGAGGATGAAGCACCGCGTCGACCGGATCGAGAAGAGCGGGTTTTGAAGACAGAGGTGATCGAGCTGCAACGGCAGGATTTCCAGACGGTGATCGAGACTCAGGGGGAAGTGCGTCCACTCAATGAGGCGATCCTTACCGCGCAGGTCTCAGGTAAGGTTCATGCGATCTCCGAATCCCTCCACGACGGTTCTTTCTTCGACGAAGGCGAAGTTCTCCTGCAGATCGAGAAAGATGACTTTGAAACCGAGGTCATCGCCGCTGAGGCAAGCCTGAGCCGGGCACTTGCGGCCTTTGCCCAGGAAGAAACCAAGTCGAAGCAGGCAAGGCTGAACTGGGACGAGCTCGGCTACGACGAAGAGCCTAACGAATTGGTCCTGCGGCTTCCGCAACTGCGCGAGGCGGAAGCCAATGTCAAAGCGGCTCAAGCGGGGCTGGAACGGGCTCGGCGAAATCTCGACCGGACTGAGGTGCGGGCTCCATTTGCGGGCAGGATTTTGACCCGCCTCGTCTCAGTTGGTCAGACCATCTCCTCGAACACCGAACTCGCGAAGATGTTCAGCACTAGCTCTGTGGAGGTGCGTCTTCCGATAGCGGCGCGCGATCTCAGTTTCCTCCGACTTCCCGAGAGCAGTCAGGATCCGTCCGTATCGGTCGAGTTGCGAGATGCGCTGAATCCAGATTCTGCTGCGGTGTGGGAGGCCCAGATTGTCGGCACCGAGGGCGCGCTCGACCCCGATTCTCGTGAGCTCTTTGCGATCGCGAGGGTACGCGACCCTTTTTCTCGAGAGGTCGCTCCGAAACCCGCCGGGCCTCCACTCCGAATCGGTCAGCCGGTCGTGGCGGCGATTCCGGGCCGGATTCTTCCCGACGTCCACGTCGTCCCGCGTCATGCCGTGCGCGAGCTGAGTTTCATCTATCTCGTCGATCCCGTCAGCCTCACCCTCAACCGGCGCGAAATAGATCCGATCTGGTCAGACCAGCAACACCTCGTCCTCGCCGACCTTTCGCTTCCGGACGGGGCGCTCCTCGCTACCTCCAAGCTCGTCTACGCGCCCAACCTTTCCCGCGTCGAAATTCTTCCTTCGAGCGAAGACGACAGCAGCACTGCGGTCCCCTCCGAGACTGATCAGTCACCTCGCGATCCCTCTGACTCATGATCCGGTGGTTCGCTCGCAACGACATTGCCGCGAACTTTCTCCTCGTCGGTATCCTCCTCGCCGGGATTCACGCGGCGATGTATCGGATTCCGCTCCAGGTCAGCCCGACCCAGGAATTCGACGATATCCTCATTCGGATGGATTACCGCGGTGGGAGCGCCGAAGACGTCGAGAAAGCGATTAACATTCCGGTCGAAGAAGCGATCCGCGATCTCCCCGGTATCGGGCGGGTCCGTTCCTACGCCAATCGAGGACGCGGCACGATCTGGGCGGAAATGAAAGACGGCATTGATCAGCAGGAGCTGCTCGAGTCAGTCAAATCCCGGATCGATCGCATCACGACCTTTCCGGGCGAGACCGAAAGCCTCCTCGTCATCATTCCCGACTCAAACGCCTTTCGCGAAGTCATCACCATCGCGGTGACAGGTGACTTGAGCGATACCGAACTCGTTCGCGTCGCCGAGCGGGTCCGCGACGATCTCATGGACATGGACGGCATCAGCATGGCCGACCTCCGCGGCGAGCGCCCGTTCGAGATTTCAGTCGAGGCTGATCAGGAAAGACTCCGATCATACGGTCTCAGCTTCGAGGACCTCTCCAATGCGATTCAGCGATCGTCCGTCGATTTGTCGGCTGGTTCAATCCAGAGCAGCAGCGGCAGCCTCAGCCTGCGAACTCGCGGGCAAGCCTACACCGCTGATCAATTTGCCCAAATCCCAATCCGGGCGGCCAATGGAGCTGACGTCCTTCTGGGCGAAGTCGCCCGAGTCACCGACGGATTCGCTGCTGGCAAAGTGCTGACCCGCTTCAACGACGAACCCGCTCTCATGGTCGAGGTGATGCGCTTTGATCTCGAAAGCGCGATCGATATTGCCCGACTCGTTCACGACTACGTCGACACCGCTCACCTGCGCTTTCCTGATGGCATTGACCTCTATGCCTGGGACGATGAGTCGATTGCGATTCGGGGTCGGCTCGGGACGCTGATCACTTCGATGCTGCAGGGCTGCCTGCTCGTCTTCATCCTTCTCGCGCTCTTCCTCCGACCCGCCGTCGCTTTCTGGGTTGTCCTTGGCATCCCGGTGAGCTTTGCCGGTGGGCTTCTCTTGATGCCTTGGCTCGGCCTCACCGCCAATCTCATGAGCGTCTTCGGGTTCATCATTGTGGTCGGTCTCGTCGTCGACGATGCCATCGTCACCGGGGAAAATATCTACGCCAAGCTGCGGACGGGAATGGAGCCGCTCGAGGCCTCGGTTTTGGGAACCAAAGAGGTCGCCGTTCCGGTCACCTTTGGCGTCCTCACCACCATCGTCGCCTTTCTCCCCCTGCTTTATTTTGAAGGACGGTGGGGGGAGTTCGCCAGGCAGATCCCGCCGGTGGTGGCCCCGGTGTTGCTGTTTTCTTTGATCGAAACCAAGCTGATCCTGCCCTC
>JBCCBR010000485.1:0-3066 GCA_039033935.1 Verrucomicrobiota bacterium | reverse complement strand
GGCCGAGGTCTCCTCTATGCGCCTTAGCCGAGCTCCATCTAGTTTACCTCATACCACTCAGGAGTGCCGAACCAGTCGTGCATTTCTTTTTCGAAAGGCGCGACAATTTCGTCGGGCTCAGGGAATTCGCCCTGATCCTGAGTTTCGACAATCCAGACGTCGAGAGCAGTCCGCATCTTCAGCAGTGCCTCGCGGTGCGCAGGATCATCCGAGTCGGCGAGATTGTTAATTTCATGAGGGTCCGCCTCGGTGTCGAAGAGCTGCTCTGGCGCGACCGTCGGTGACATCAGTTCGGCGGGCGGCCCGGTCAGCTCGCCCCGTGCCATCATTTCTCGCATTAGCGGTTTGATCGGGAAGCACTTTTCCTTGTAGCGGTTGAGCGAAGTGAAGTGGCGATCAGGATAATAGTTGCGGATGTAGTGATAGCGCTGGCCTCTGACACTGCGAATCCGATTGACTGTCTCGTCAACGCGGTCGCGCCCGGAAAACGCATACTGCCGCTCTGGACCAAGACGGTCTCCGACGAAAATCCGACCGTGCATCCCGAGTGGCCGATCGATCCCGGCGAATCCGAGGGTTGTCGGGGTCACGTCGATGAGGCTGATGACCTGATCGTCGACGGTGCCCGCCTCGTAGCTTTCCGGAGCTGGGAAATTCTTTGGCCAATGCAGGATCATGGGGACGTGGAGTCCGGTGTCGTAGCACCAATGGATCCCGCGTGGCTCGATGCGCCCGTTGTCGCCAAAAAAGAGGATCACGGTGTCATCGGCGAGACCGTCCGCCTCGAGCTGGGCGAGGATGCGCCCGATCGTCTTGTCCATCCCGGAAATGGAATTGAGATAGCGAGCCCACTCTTCGCGAACGAGCGGGTGATCGGGATAGTAGGGTGGGGGGCTCACGTTCTCCGCCGTGGCGATCTGCTCATGCTCGCGTTCGCCTTTCCACTCCACTCGCGGTTGTCGCCAGGTCTCGCGATCGTAGATGTCGTATTCGGCCTCGAGCGTGTTGACCTGGGCGAAGAAAGGCTGGTTGTCTTTTAGAGCTTCCCATTGCGATCCGTCGTAGAGGGAGCCCTCATTCACGAAGTTGAGATCGAGTTTTCCCGATCCCACGATTTCGTCTCCGATCGTTTCGATATTGGCGGTGTAATAGCCGACGTCCTTGAGCCGATGAGTGATCGGGCGGACGCCCTCAGGTAGCCGGTAGTCATCCTCTCGATGCGAACGCATGTTGTGGGTGTCGCTGCTGGTCTGATACATCCCCACGAAAAATGCGCTGCGGCTCGGCGCGCATACCGGAGAAGTCGAAAACACGTGAGTGTAGCGGACACCTCGTGCGGCGAGGCCATCGAGATTGGGAGTTGAGACGTTTTCTGCACCGTAGCAGCCGAGATCGAGTTTCAGATTCTCGCCAACGATCCAGAGAATATTCGGGCGCTTCAATTCATCGGACCACCCTTCGCGTGAGAACAGGGCGATCAGCCCAATCGCGATGATCCTTGTGAGACGAAAGGTCGGATTCATGAGCACGGTGATATCGGATTGAGTTCAAATGGGAAACTCAAAAACCACTTATCGCATCAGATAATCTGCCGCGCGTTGTCCGGGCAGAGCCAATCCTTCATCCAGAGCCATCAGCAAGCACCTTGAAATGCTGACTCCTCCGTTCTATTTTTATGATCAACCCTTGGCCTTCTTCTTCTTTCGCTTCTCGGCGCGACGGGCCTTCGCCTCAGCTTCGATCTCGTCCATCATAGCATCGAGGGAAGGAAGGTCATTTCTGAGCTCGAAGGCGGCGAGGATGGGATCCTGATGCTCTTTCATCCAGCGCCGGAGTTTGCGTCGATGACTGGCGAGGGCTTCGGCGTGATCGGGATGATCAACCAGATTGATGAGGCAATCTGGATCGGCCCTCACGTCATAGAACTCCTCGAGCACGCGATGATCGAACAGCGCGAGCCTCGCCGCGATCGCTTCATCGCTCTCAGCGAGCTCTCGCATCCGTTTGTAGGTCGCGGTGCCTTGAGTGGCCGTTTTGAAAGCGCGCTCGCCGTTTGACCACGGATTAAAAATGTAGAGGTAGTCGGGCGTCTCGATCGCGCGCATTGGGTGTCGCACTCCTCCCGAATTCTCCGCGTAGGATTTTATCACAAATCGATGCGCTCCGGTTTCCTTGCCTTCGAGGGCGCGTAGAAAGGAAGCCCCGGCGAGTCCCTGGGGCGTTTCGATGCCGACGATTTCGCAGAGGGTCGGCACGAGATCGACCGCAGAGATCATGTCGTTCGTGTTCAATGCTCCGGCTGGGCTCACCCCGGGCCAGCGGACGATCCAGGGAGTGCGGGTGCTGTGATGGTAGAGTTGGGTTTTAGCGAAAGGCAGCGGCATCCCGTGGTCAGAGAGGAAGAACACGATTGTGTCATCCTTGTGCCCGGTCTCCTCGATCGCCTTGAGAATTTCTCCGACTGCATCATCCGCTCGGCGGACCGAGGTGTAATAGAGAGCGAGTTCCTCTCGGACCACCGAATCTTCAAACAGGAAGCCGGGCACAGGGACTTCTGCGGCAGTGAATTCGCGGGATGCCGGGTGTTTGTCTCCCGGCTTCCAGAATGGCTTGTGAGGATCGGATATGTTGATATTCAGAACAAAGGGTTTCCCGGCTTCAGCCGCAGCTTCAATCCCTCGTCGGGTGCTGCGACCGTAGGATGGGACGTCTTTGATGTGCTCTTTGGTCCCGTCCTCCTGAATCGTTAGATCGGCATCCCAGTGGTAAGGCTGATAGGGCGTCGAGTGGCTCACTTTTCCACGGATCGCGACATAGTAGCCAGCCCCCTGCATCAGATCGCACATTGGCTGGAAGGTGAAATCGCGCACCTGATAAAATCCATCACCCCCCGTGGTATGGGGGAAGAGGCCGGAAAAAAGCACGTTTCGGGAGGGGAAACAGTTTCCGACCTGGACATGTGCTTTGTCGAAGCGAATGCCTTCGGAAGCGAGCTTGTCGACGTTTGGAGAGGTGCCCTCAAGCTCGCATCCAAACACCCCGATCGAATCCGCACTCATATCGTCG
>JBCCBR010000484.1:0-3072 GCA_039033935.1 Verrucomicrobiota bacterium | reverse complement strand
TACCGGACTGGGGGACTGGCTCAAGGCGCAGAACGTCGGGTCGCTAATTGTGGTTGGTGTTGCAACCGATTAATGCGTTCGATACACCGTACTCGATGCCTGTGACCTTGGGTTCTCTGTCCGGGTGATGCGTGACGGATGTCGTGGAGTCGAGCTTGAGGCAGGTGATGTCGCTCGTGCATTCGATGACATGGCAAATGCTGGTGCCGCCATCGTTTGAAGCAAGCTGATTGAGGGGCTGTCTTCCGACAGAGTTTCCCAGTTAAATCGTCGATCTTTGGCTCAGCTATCGAACCGCTTTCGTCGCTTGCCACGATTCAGTTCTGGTTTTTGTCTTTCGTGCCGAAAGCAAATTCGATAAGCTGCGGCTGATGAAAACAATGCTCTCACTCTGCGTCCTTGGCATCGTTGCCTTTTCTCTGTTTCAGACCGGTTGCTCTTCGACTGGCTCGGGCGGTCGGGAAATCAACCGCAGTAACGATGATCCCTTGCCTTCTGCAGTCCGCCGACATCTTGAGCGACAGCGCCGATCTTCATTGGATCAGGCAGTCATCGATCAGTTTCGGTCCTATGCGTTTCACAAAGCTCACCGTGGCCTCACTAGAGGGTAGTGGGAGAGTTTCCGAACTGAGCCTTCCTTCCGCGCTTACTCAATGATCGAGTAGGCCTCTCTGACTCAGTGACGAGTAGGCGCCGTTTGGTTTCGAAACCAGCTCCTCGTGCGTCCCCGACTCGACCACACGGCCCTTCTCGAGCACATAGATTCGATCGGCGTTGCGGACAGTCGAGAGGCGGTGGGCGATCACGAAGCTGGTGCGCTCCTCCATCAGCTTTTCGAGAGCTTGCTGGATCAGCTCTTCTGTCTCGTTGTCGACACTCGCGGTTGCTTCGTCCAGCAACAGGATCGGTGGGTTCTTGAGAATCACCCGCGCGATCGCGAGGCGCTGTTTCTCGCCGACAGAGAGCTTGACGCCGCGTTCGCCGACCGGAGTGTCGAGCTGTTTGGGCAACTCTCTCACAAAAGCGGCCGCATTGGAGGCTTCCAAAGCAGTCCACATCGTCGCGTCGTTAGCCTCTGGCGCGGCCAGCTCGAGGTTTTCACGAACGGTCCCATTGAAGAGAAAGCTTTCCTGCGTGACGTAGCCGAGGGCACCACGCAGCGAACTTTTCCTGACGGTGGCGATGTCGGTCCCATCGATGCTGATGCTTCCACCGGTGGCCTCGTAGAATCGAGTCAGCAGGTTGATGATCGTTGATTTCCCAGCTCCGGTGTGTCCGACCAGGGCGATCATTTCCCCAGGCCTAGCCAACATCGAGACATCGTCGAGAGTGTTGATCCCATCGCCGTAGGAGAAGCTCAAGCCTTCGATCCTGACCTCGCCCCTGATCGGCTCGGAAAGAATTTCGCCTTCTTTTAAGTGGGTCTCCTCCTCCGCGTCCATGATCTCGAAAACACGATCGGCCGCGGCGCGGCTCCCCTGGAGAATTTGGTTGAGACCGTTCAGTCGACTGATTGGTTCGTAAAACAATCCTAACGCGACCAGAAATCCGGTCAGCGTGCCGATCCGATCGTTGAGACTTTCAGAATCAGGTGCGTCGATGATGGCGTAGGCACCGAATCCGATCACCAGCACATACCCGAGGTTCCGGAGCATCTCCATGCTCGGGCTGTAGATCGCCCAGATTTTCATGAGTTGGAGAGTCGCCTTGCGCAGAATCTGACTCGACTCGTCAAAATGGGCGTGCTCGGCCCGCTCTCGGGTGAACGACTTGATTTGTTGGATCCCGTCGATGTTGTCGTGGAGGAGGGAATTGAGAGAACTGGTCGACTCACGCACCGCCCGATGTCGGCTCGGGGCATTCCGCGCGTAGGCCCAGGCTCCAAAAGCGAGAATGGGCATCGGGATCATTGCGATAGCCGCCAGTTGCGGGTCTTTGAAAAAGAGCCACGCCCCGACCGCAAGGACCTGAAGAAAAGCGACGACACCCTGTTCGATTCCGTCGATCAGGACGCGCTCCATCGCGGTGACGTCTTCGGTCACCCGAGTCATCACGTCGCCGGTGCGTTTGTTGTCGAACCACTGCATCGGCAGCTTTTGGATCTTGCTGTAAAGATCCGATCGGATATCGAAGATCACGCTTTGCTCAAAGGTGTTGTTGAGGACGATGCGAAGCGCGTTGAAAAGATTGGTCGCGAGAAACGCTCCGAGAGCGAGCAGGCACATCGGGATCAGTCGCTCCATTTCCCGATTCGGGATCACCTCACCAGTGATGCGGGAGGTGACCTCGGGGAAGACGATCACCAGCAAGGTCATGAGGACCGCACACAGCAACTGGGCCCCCGCGAGCAGCGGGTAATTTCTCAGGTAGCTGATAATGCGGAAGACGGTGGCCATCGATTCAAGAAAGGGAGACGGTGCGTGGTTACGCGCGTCTTGCAAGGAGAAGGCGCAGAAGCTGGAAAGAACCGATCGGCCTCCAACATTTCGGGTCTTTCCTGCTTTCGTCGAATCTCTGTGACAATTGCGCTGCGTCTCGGCGTCAACCATGCCAATGAAAACCCCCCTCCTATTCCTCCCCCCCTCGCTGCCTTTGCTCTCAGTTGCTGCTCCCCGACCGGCCACGGTGCTGCCAATGGCGCGTTAATCGGTACCGGCATCGGTGCTATCGCCGCTGGCGATGGAGCTCGCGGCCGCGGTGCTGTAATTGGTGCCGGAGTCGGAGCGGCTGGCGGCGCTGCTCTCGGAGCTCGCAACGAGCGTCGCTGGGGCAACCCACACTTCGGGCACTCTCATGGCGCTCACAGCCACGGTAGCGGAAGCCACCGTCACTACTAGCGGAAGAGTTTGGTTGCTGATCCTCTCGCGGATATCTGAGTATCAGCGAGTGGGTCGCAGTGCAACCATGTCCAGTTTGCGAGCACTTGCCAAAAGGCTTGGCGCTTTGCTGGCTGGCTCATCAAGGTTAAGTCTGAGGTAGCCGAAAGTTGAGTCGATACACGCACGAGTCTCAGACGAAGGCTCTTTGCTTCTTAGAGTTGGCTGCGGAGAGGTTCGCACAGAGCCACTGAGG
>JBCCBR010000483.1:0-3079 GCA_039033935.1 Verrucomicrobiota bacterium | reverse complement strand
TGTAGGTGATGTAGATGTGATTGTCGATATTCCAAATCAGGCCAGAATCCTGATGCTCGACCGACTTATCGGGATGATTCCGGCCATCGGTCCCTCGCTCGTAGAGCAGTCGGCTCTCGTCCGCAATCCCATCGCCGTCGCTGTCGCGCCAGGCGGTCACGTCCATCGTGTCGGTCTCTCGGACTGCGATCCAGCCGTCACCGAGGGGGAGAATCGCTCGGGGGAGGTTGAGTTCGTCAATAAAGATGGTGACCTCGTCGGCTCGCCCGTCGCCATCGCTGTCGACGAGGCGTTTGACCCGACCGTTGCGGGCCGTCTTCGTATCCGTCCCGGCTACATCCTGCATGTAGCTCCGCATCTCAGCGACATACATGGCCCCGTCGGCATCCCAGACGGTGAGGACCGGTTCCTCGACTTGCGGCTCCGCCGCAAAGAGTTCGGCAACATAGCCAGGCGCCAGCTCGAAGGTCGCGAGCTCTTCCTCGGGCGAGAGCAGGCAATATGGATCGGCTTCCTTTTTCTCCTCCATGCGGCGATGCGCCTCAGAGAGCGCTTCTCCCGAAGTGTCTGACCAGGAAATGGAATGCGGGGCTGAAAGCGAAACGGATTTCTGATCTGGGAACTTCGCCGGCACTGGCAAGGTCACCGAGCCGGTCGCGACATACCGCAACTGCGGGCGAAGACGGTCTGAAAGCCAACACACTTCAGCGAAGCTCCCTCACCGCGGGTGAGATCGCCCGGCCAGAGATGGCCCATCGTCGTCACGATGACCCGCCCTTTGCCGCAGGCGACTTCCCAGGTGAGAGGTTCGTGCAGACCGGTTCCTCGCTGATCCGGATCTGACCAGGCACTGCTCAGGATCGTCAGATTGTGGGCTGGCCCACGCATGTGATGATAGAGTTCATCCTTGGCGTGGAGCCAAGACTTCGGCAGCCCTCGCATGACCGGGTGCTGTGAGGCTCGGACAGTGACCTCGAAGGGATGTTTTGAGCCGTGGCCCGAGTTCCCTTGATTGGAAAGTGTCAGGTCGTCGGCAACGAAGGTTTCGCCGGTTTCCGGATCAATCTTGATCGCTCGCCCGATCGGCGCAGGTCGCCAGCCGAGTCCGATCATTTCATTGAACTCGACCCAGTTACGGAAAGGATTGTTGGCTCCGTGAATCACGACGAGGCCACCTCCTTCGCGAACGTAGTCGAGAAATGCCTCGCGCATCGCAGCCGACCAGTCGGGCCCATTGTAGTTGAAGACGATCACATCAGTTTTGGAAAAGTCGGGCTGCCACGCATCCCACTGCGCTTTGAATGCTTCGCGAGCCACCTCGATCGGTTCATCGAAAGAAGTTCGAAGCGCGGCGAGGGCAGCTTTTTCTTCCTCAGATCGGGCGGAGCGCGGCACCTTTGGCACGGCCATTTGCGGAGCCGTTTCTGTTTCAACGAGAAATCTGCCGGTAGACTCGAGCGTGGCTCGGAGGCTATCCGTAGTGCCGACCCAATCGTGGTTGTTGCGACCGTCGAGAATAGTCGCGCGGATCTGGTCGCTGCCTTGGAGGGGCAGGATACTGGTGAGGGAGCAGCAGAGCAGAGCGAGGTTCGGGGAGAAACGCATCACCCCAGCTTCCCGGACAAGAGCCAGGCGGGAAAGCTGATTTTCTGGCGAGAAAGCGGGAGATTGACGTGGCTAACCGAGGATCCTTCTCGCCACATTGAGCTCAGGTCTTGGGCTCGATATCCAGACCTTTGATCCAGGGAGCTGGGATCTCGGGCGGCATCCCGCCGAAGGGCTGATAGATCGGCAACTGGAGCACGCTCATGCTGTGAGGCTGGGACGCCATGAAGTAAAGCGCCTCGCCGCAGTCCTCGCATTGAATCATTGCCTCGCGGTGCTCTTGAGTCGGGAGCACCGGACGCTTATCGACGATCGGGGTGTTGGCCTCTCCCGGGGCATACTCGGAGAGGACGATGCCGTGGGCAGCGAGTTGGGTGCGGGCAGTGAAAAGGATGCCATGGACGGCCCATTTGCTGGCCGTGTAAGGGACCCCGGCATAACTGTCAAAACCATGACCAGCGGTCGATGAGACCACGACGATACGACCACCTCCGCTTTCCGCCATGGGTTTAGCGACCGCATCGATCATGTTGACGACGCCCAGCACATTGATATCGAGGACCGATTTCCACGATTCGTGTGAGGCAACGCGATCAGGATTGGGGTGCGCCATGAAACGATCCGGGGTGTTGATCCCAGCTGTGTGGATTAGGGCGTCGAGCGGCCCCGAGGCCAGTACGACACTGAGTGCTTCGTCAATGCTGGCCGGGTCTGAGACATCGCATGGAACAGGCCTGATCTGGCTCGACAACGCTGCCGTTTCCTCAAGGGCCGCGAGAGTCCGGCCAAAGACAAAGACTTCGGCTCCGGCCGCCGCGAAGCGAGTCGCTGCCGCTTGCCCCATACCACCGGCTCCACCAGTCACAATGACCCGTTTTTGATTCCAATCTGTTGGCATGCGGTCAGCCTAGACGGGTCCAGCTGGGTTTGCGAGGTCGGATCCGTGGCCACGATGGAAAACCAATGGGTCGGCAGCCCGTCGCTGACCAATGCCGGGCGACTACCTCCTCGGGCAATTATTCACACGGGAGCTTGCGCCTCAACGACCGGATCTCCATGCTGCCATCGTGATGGACGCGACCGATAAAAATCCCCATCCTGCGGCGAATCTCTGGATGGCCACACCATTCATTTCAGTCGGGCTGGGTTGGGTGATCCTGGAAAATGGATGGGTCAGCGTGATGCTGTTTCACGGACTCATGTTGCTCGCCCTCTTCTGTCATCGTTCTCATTGGGATTTTGCTAGGGTGATCCGCGGAGGCCGTCTTTGGTGGTTAATCCCAGTCTCCATTCTGATGGCCTTATTCACCCTGGTTTTGTTCGATCAGCGAGATCGGTATGAGGCTACGCTCGCCAACAAAGCAGCAGCTTTCGGCTTGGACGGACCATCGATTCCGGCGCTCGCTGCTTACTTCTGCATTTTTAATCCGGTATTCGAAGAACTCTTCTGGCGCGGGCTTTTTGGCTCTAATCA
>JBCCBR010000482.1:0-3098 GCA_039033935.1 Verrucomicrobiota bacterium | reverse complement strand
TGATTAGCGAGGCGCCGAGATTGGTGCCATCGACAATGCTGAATCCGTCCGGGAATGTCAGGTCAACGGGAGCCGGGTAGACTTCTGGTTTGTCGATGGTTGGGGGAGGTGGTGCCACTGCCTGCTTTGGGAGTATCCAGTAATGCTGCTCGCCGCGCAGTCGGCGCTCCCAGCTCCAATCAGAGAGATAATAGACGAGCCCGTTGGGTGCTCGGTAGAGCCCTTTTACTGTCGCTTCGGTTGGCCCGGGGATGGATTTGATCGTCCGGTCGCTTTGGCCATCGGTTTCGACCACATCGTAGCCCGCTTCGAAGTTGAGCGTTCGGGCGCTCGAGAATTCCTCCAACTCAGCGTGAGTCTTGACGGAGATCAGAAGAGTCACTGCGAAAAAGCAGGCCTGAAGGTGCGAAACGGATCGGCGGGTCATGATGTCAGCTACTGCGGTGGGTGACGATTCAGCGGGGCAAATGATTCAGAATTGGCGCGCGGGGGAAGGGGTGCTACAGCTCGGAGATGTTGGTAGGACTGCCATGGGCTCTGCGGAACAGCCGGGGACGGCTATTCTCCGGAGCGTAGGACTCTGGCCTGCGATGATGGTGGGTGAAGGGTCTAGCTGGGCCTGGGAATACGAGTAAGATCACGAGTATGATTAAGAGGTGTCGAGGGAGCGGGAGGAGGAACTGCCATAGGCTCTGAGGAACAGCCGAGGACGGCTATTCTCTGGAGCGTAGGACTCTGGCCTGCAATGATGGTGGGTGAAGGGTTTAGCTGGGCCTGGGAATACGAGTAAGATCACGAGTATGATTAAGAGTTGTCGAGGGAGCGGGAGGAGGAACTGCCATAGGCTCTGCGGAACAGCCGGGGACGGCTATTCTCCGGAGCGTGGGCTTTCTGAATTGCTGATGGTTTTCGCGATTTATCTTCCCGAACGAGCTCGCCTTTTTTTCCATCCTTTTCGGCCAGCGAGCTTTCGCTTCAGCTGCGGCCAGTAGTCTTCACCAGCGATGTAGCCGACGCAGCGTTTACTACCGCAGATGCAGGGATGATCGAGGTAGTTCTCAAGATCGAATCCGTAGTTAAAATAGAGTTCTTCGCCTTCTTCGATGTCGTGTAGAGCAGCAATCCAGATGCGATCTTCTTCGATGAAGGCTTCGCAGTTGGGGTCACAGCTATGATTGATGAGACGTGCCGCGTTCTCAGGTACATTCCCATCGAGATCGAATTCGTCGTTTAACGAAAAAATATAGACAGCGGCGTCACCCGTTTCTCTGGCAACGTCCATCTGTGCCCAACCGCGTCGATTGGATTCATCTTTGTCGATCTGCTCACCGATGTATTCGATGATGTAGGTTCCTTGTGGGATTTGCTGCTTTGCAAACACACCGCGCCCGTGAATCGAGGATTGGCGCACTTCGCACCAGTCCGAATCGCAGCGCTCACCAGGGAGCAGGGCACAGTTTGACCGCATTGATTACATAGTCCGATCTCTTATCGCATCCGCAATGCTTTTGCTTGCGAAAGCGGCGCGATATTTCGTGCTGGTCACCGGTGGAGACTGGTGATTGACTCCTCCAGATGTCGAAGAAACGCCTTAGACTTTCCTGCTTGCGGGTCAGTCACACAGTCTCCTTGCTAACAATCTGGCTGCTTGCCAAATCCCCAGCCGAACAACAGATCACGACGGTCGCTGGGACCGGAGTGCGCGGCTATTCGGGTGATGGAGGCCCCGGCATCGCAGCGCAGATCAATGATCCGTTTGGCGTGATCGTCGGGCCTGAGGGCGACATCTACTTTTGCGACACGAAAAATCATGTGATCCGCCGCGTCTCGCGGAAAGACGGGTCGATCGATACCGTAGTCGGAAGTGGCGAAAAAGGCTACTCGGGTGATGGGGAAGGCCCCCTCTCCATTGCGATGAATGAGCCGTACGAAATTCGGTTTCATCGAAATGGTGATCTCTATTGGGTTGAAATGATGAATCACGTCGTGAGGCGGCTCGACGCTCGAACAAATCTCGTGTCGACGATCGCGGGCACGGGAATCGCGGGATTTTCAGGAGATGGCGGGCCTGCCAAAAACGCCGAGCTGAATCGACCTCACTCGATTCAGTTCAATGCCGAAGGCACTGAGCTTCTGATTTGCGATATCAAAAACCATCGTTTGAGGAAGGTGGATCTCGCCAGTGGGATCATTTCAACCTGGTGTGGTAATGGACAGAGACAGCCAACAGAAGACGGTGCCATCGTCAGTCCCGAAACTCCTTTGAATGGCCCCAGGGCATTGGATCTTTCGCCGACCGGTGATCTCTGGTTGGCTCTGCGTGAGGGGAATCAAGCCTTTCGAATCAATCGAGATACCAGCCGACTGGAGCATATTGCAGGAACCGGGAAGAAAGGCTTTCACGTGGAATCACGCCCTGCTCTCGAATCGGAGCTTTCTGGCCCGAAAGGACTCGCCTTCTCACCCGATGGCCAAGCCGTCTATCTCGCCGATACGGAAAGCCACACCGTGCGAGCGATCCGTCTCGATCGAGAAATGCCGACACTGGAGCTGATCGCCGGGACCGGTCGCAAGGGTGATGGGCCCGGCGAAGGTTCGCCGCTCGATTGTGCGATGGCCCGACTCCACGGCGTCGGCACGGATCCAGTCTCGGGCGATCTTTACATTGGAGACTCCGAAGCTCATCGGGTGAGGCGGGTCACGGGACTGCCTCGACAAGCGGCTCGCCGGTCGTTAGGCGATTACTCGACTTCAGAGTTTGAGATAGCGGGTGCGAAAGGGCGGGTCGTCGTTCCCGAGAGAGCAGCTCCTGGCAATCCTTGGATCTGGCGGTGTCGGTTTTTTGGAGCCTTTCCAAGTGTTGACGAGGCCCTGCTCGAAAAAGGGTGGCATGTCGTCTCGGTTGATGTCGCGAATTTGTTCGGAGGTCCCGAGGCAATGAGTCGCTTCGACGCAACTTACCAGATGGTGACAAGAAAATTCGAACTTTCGGATCGCGTGGTTTTAGAAGGTTTTAGCCGAGGAGGACTTCCAGCCATCAATTGGGCGCTTCTTCATCCTGAGCGAGTGGCTGGAATTTATCTCGATGCGCCCGTTCT
>JBCCBR010000481.1:0-3115 GCA_039033935.1 Verrucomicrobiota bacterium | reverse complement strand
GGCTCGAGCCGGAATCGATCCACACGTCAAGGGTATCGGTGCAGCGCTTCGTTCCGGCCGGAAGTCCGACTTGCTCAGCCCACCACGCGTCGTCTTTTTCGAACCATAGATTGGTGCCTCCGTCTTCGATCAGGTCGGCGACTTTGCGAGCGAGATCAGCATCGATCATTGGCTCGTCGGTTTCGACGTCGTAGAAAACTGGTAGAGGAACTCCCCATGTCCGCTGGCGCGAAATGCACCAGTCGGGTCGCGCCTCGACTGTGCCGTGGATCCGGTTTCGCCCCCAATGCGGAAGCCAGCTGACCTCATCGATTTCACTGAGCGCAGTGTCGCGCAAGTCGTCGATGCTAATGAAAAATTGAGGCACCGAACGAAAGATAATCGGAGTCTTCGACCGCCAACAATGCGGATAACTGTGGCGGTAGTTTTCCTTGCCGACGAGCGCTCCATCGGCAGCGAGCATCTTGATGATGGGGACGTTGGACTCGTGAACGTGTTCGCCGATGAGCGAGTCGACGCCAACCTCATCGGTGAAACGACCCTCGTCATTCACTGGGGAAACCAGCCCGAGATCATTCTGCCGCCCGGCGAGGTAGTCGTCGCCACCGTGGCCTGGTGCGATATGCACGGCCCCGGTGCCGGTCTCAGTCGTCACGAAGTCAGCCAGAATCACCCGGGAGGTCCGATCGAGAAAAGGGTGCTGCGCTTCGGCGCCTTCGATCTCAGCCCCTTTGAATTCGACCAGATCATCCGCCGCCACGAAACCGGTTTTTTCGGCGAAGGTGGCAACGAGATCCTTGACCAGAACGAAGTTCTTGGAGACCTCGCGTTCCTCATGCGTGAAAGTCCCGCGCACGTAGGTGAACTGGGGATGAACGGCGATTCCGAGATTGGCCGGAAGGGTCCACGGCGTCGTCGTCCAGATCACCATCGAGCTTTGCCCGGCGAGGTCGCCACTCACGATTGGAAATTCGACAAAGATCGCCGGATCCTTCACTTCCTCGTATTCCACCTCAGCCTCAGCGAGGGCGGTCTGCGCACCGTAGCTCCATTGGACTGGCTTCTGGCTCTGATAGACCAGACCCCGATCGACCAGCTTCGCGAAGACGCGGACGATATCGGCCTCGTAGCTCGGCGAGAGGGTTAGGTAAGGATTGTCCCAATCGCCGAAGACGCCAAGGCGGCGAAAGGATTTTCGCTGAATCTCTATAAACTCACGAGCGAACTTCTCCGAGCGGCGTCGGATCTCTGCCGGCTCGAGCCCCTTTGATTCTTTGACGACTTTGAACTCGATTGGCAGGCCGTGGCAGTCCCATCCCGGAACGTAGGGGCATTCGAAACCCGCCATCGATTTGCTCTTCAGGACGAGATCTTTGAGCACTTTGTTCAGCGCGGTGCCCATGTGGACGTCGCCATTGGCGAAGGGCGGGCCATCGTGGAGAATGTAACGTGGCGAATCGGCCGCCTTTCGCGCAGCGATGATTTGGGCGTAAATATCTGCCTTCTCCCACTCCTCGAGCCGAAGCGGCTCGCGCTTAACAAGATCGCCCCGCATCGGAAAATCGGTTTCCGGGAGGTTGAGCGTCTCTTTATAATTGGGACCGTCTGTCTGGCTCATCGGGTGTGGACTTCTCCGTCCGGAGAAGGGCCGCGAAAGTAGCACTGCGAAGGGGGGCGGTCAAAGAGATGGACGGGGCGTCCCGGCCATTCCCTCGCGATGGAGAGTCCCGACCAGTGCAAAAGCTTTATTCTGCTACCCGCAGGATGCCTCGCATGATCACCGCGTGTCCCGGAAAGGTGCAGACATAGGGGTAGTCTCCCGCCTCTTCGGGCGCGACGAATTTCAGTATCTCCTGCTTTTGACCGTCGAGCAGATCCGAGGCGACGATCACGTCATCTGTGTCAGGGATGAACTTTTTATCAAATCCCTGAGCGCCGAGGGCGATTGCTGCGTTGGCAACTGAGTCGGCAGTGCCGGGTCGGCATAAGATCCAGTTGTGCTGGAGCGCGTCGGGATTGCCAAAAATCAGAGTGACCGGCGTGCCTAGGGCGACTTCCAATTCCGAAACGTCGTATTTCATCTGGCCTGCGATCGTGTTGACCCGCATCACCGTCTTTTCTGGTGTGGTGCTGACGATGCCCGGCTCTGCCATCTCCAGATCCTGTATAACTCGTTGGGTCGTTTCCGGAGATGGGAGAACCTCCTGCAGCGCAAGATCGTCGAACCTCGCCTCACCGGTTGCTTTTCCCCAACCACCAAAGAGCGCCAGAACGGTGAGCGACTCCTGATCTTCGCTTTCGATGATGGTCTCGACTTTTTCCCAACTCGTCGACCTCCCAGTCAGCGCCCGCGTCCGGCCCTCGGCCTGCAGTTCGTGAATGCTGATCTGGGCACCGCGAGCTCCCTCCAGCCGATGAACTCGAATGTATCCGGATAGCAGATAACGCGTGTTTGGTTTCACCGAGACGACCTGGCTCCACGCTCCGTCGAGGCCTCCTTCTTGAGCATTCGAAGTGATCGCGAGAGCCCTCTTTCCCTGCCACACCCGTGGTGGGCGACTGGTGCGGAAGTCACCTTTGCCGGAAAAAACCCGAGGCTCCCAGCCGAATGGTTTCCCATCTCTGACCTTGCCTTCTAATCCGGAATTGGTGAGAAGGTTAGGGCCCAGATTCAATGCCGCTCGTGCTCCAGCCCGTCGCAGCGCGTTGCGCAAATTCGGTTCCGCTTGGTTGACCTCAATTTTCAGCAGGTCGGTAGCGAGAGTCTCAATCGCATCGCTCGGCGGGAAATGACTGAGTCGGTCGAAAGCAGCCAGACGAGTGAGGAGGTCGCGATCGCCAAGGATACCGCTCGCCTGGAGAGCTGCGTAGCCCTCATCAGTCAGCGGAAGGGCTTTCACGGCAAGCCGGCGATGCGTTGCGTCGTCCTCCTCCAGCATCGCCGCAGTCCAACCGCCAAGAGTAATCTGGGCCTGTAAGGCATCAACTGAGTTGGGATCGATTGCGCCCGGTTTTAAATCGGAGGCATTTTCGTAGAGCAAACGCCTCGCGGTGGTTCGCCAGAACTGATTGGGATGACTGAGTGCCGGAATTAGACTTTCCGGTTTGGTCAGAT
>JBCCBR010000480.1:0-3121 GCA_039033935.1 Verrucomicrobiota bacterium | reverse complement strand
GCAGTCTTCTTGCTGATCTAATGTCTCGACTTCGTTGTGATGTTTCTTGGGAGCAATGGCTATCAAGAAATATCACGCCTCGCCAGCCGAAAAATCAGTTGCGAAAGCAAGCGGGTTCGTTACTTCAACAGTCTCCTAAGTATCACAGCGCCTCAGTTCGTGCTTGGTGGATCTGTATCCAATCCGAGGTCTTCCCATCCGCAGATAGGCGGCTTTCAGTGCTGGACAGACCTGATCCTTGTATCATACTCGGCAACGGACTGAAATGAGCACAAACCCCGCAAACTTCTTCAGCCTGGTTCCAGAAGACTCACCGCATGTCGTGGAGGGTGATCGGGAGATGATGCTGCCGGGCCTGAATCTTGAGATTCTCGCGATTCGGAAGATCCGGCTGACTCGCTGGAATCTCAAAGGGCTCCACGATCCCTACTGGCGGCTCTACGCTCCGGTCGAAGGCAGTGCCGTCGTCGAGACTGGGGGCACCGAGACGCAGCTGACTCCAGAGCGAATCTATCTGATCCCTCCCCGGACCACGATCAACTCTCATAACCCGGAGCCATTTTCGAAATGGTATGTGCACTTCGTGCTCGGCCGCTCGGACCTGCTCTCAGTGCCGGGTGTGTATCCGATCGAGCCTGACGAAGTCGTCCACGGCCATCTCGCCCGGCTCGCACAGCGCCAGTCCGACGAGAGCGGTCCCTACCTGTGGTCGTCTGTGGGTCTGGTCACCCATGCTCTCGAGCAATTGCCAGCGAGTGCGTGGACCGATCGTAAGCTGGATCGCCGCGTCGAGCGGGTCCTCGATTTTCTCCAGTCAAATCTATCCAGAAAAATAAACGCCGAGGATGCGGCGCGCGCTGCTGGCGTCAGCGTGCGGAATCTAAATCACCTCTTTCGCTCCCAGATGCGGATGGCTCCGATGAGTGTGCTGCTCAACTTCCGGCTCGACCGAGCCTGCCATCTCCTGCGGCACAGTGACCACTCGATCGAGCAGATTGCGGAAAACTGTGGCTTTCCCAATCGATACTATTTCAGTCGCATGTTGAAACAGCACCGCGGCATTTCGCCAGCTGCCTATCGAAAAAGTCAGCTTTATTGATCAATCAGGCAAGGTCGCCGGTGATGCACGGATTTCACGAGTTTCGGGTTGGCTCTTCTCTTCACCTCCTCTGCCTCGCGATCTGTCTTCTCGCAACCGTCGCGGCAGCGGCATGGTCATTTCGGCAGCGAAGAAAAGATCGACCTATTCCGATACTGCGCGGCTCTCTGGTCGTGCTGTCTCTCTCTGCCTTCGCTCTCAGCTTGTGGGCCAATCAGCAGAATCCTACCCTGCCATGGAACCAAAAGCTGCCTCTCCACCTTTGCAACTTAGCCAATCTTGTCGGCTCGGTCGCGCTCGTCTGGCGGGTGAGGCTTTGTCAGGCTCTCCTCTACTACTGGATGTTTGTCGGCTGCGTCTGGGCGTTTGTGACCCCGAGTCTCTATGAGGGGATCTACGAAATAGAATTCTGGATTTTCTGGTTTTACCACCTCTGCATTCCTGTTTCACTCGCCGTTGTCATGACTTTCGACCAATGGCGCCCGAACTGGCGCGAGGCAGGGATCGCCCTCGCGATCACGGTTGCTTACACCATGCTCATCGCGGTCTTCAATGCCGCGACTGACAGCAACTATGCGTTTGTCGGAAAAGGTGACCCGATCAATCCGAGCCCGATTGATGTACTCGGCCCCTACCCCTGGCGTGTCGGATCGGTTATTGGGGTCGGCTCATTGCTGTTTGCTCTGTTTACTCTTCCCTGGACAATTTTCCGAAAACGGTTCACACCCGCACTCGGCGATACCCTCACATCAAAGTAAAACCCTTAGAAAAACCCCAGCCCAATGACGCCTGCTGAAGAAAAGGAACTCGAGAATTTCATGGTCGGTCTCAAGAAACGAAATCCCTACGAGACCGAATTCCATCAAGCTGTCCACGAAGTCGCCTCCTCGGTGATGCCGTGGTATCTGCAACACGATGAGTTTCGCCGCGCGCAAATCCTTGAGCGCATCACTGAACCGGATCGGAGTATCATCTTTCGAGTCACCTGGACCACCGACGAGGGAAAAATTCGCGCCAATCGCGCCTGGCGGGTGCAGTTCAACAGCGCGCTCGGTCCCTACAAAGGAGGGATGCGATTTCACCCCACAGTCACCCAGAGCGTGCTGAAGTTCCTCGGATTTGAGCAGATCTTCAAAAACAGCCTCACTGGCCTTCCGATGGGTGGAGCCAAGGGTGGGTCAAATTTTAATCCGAAAGGCAAAAGCGAAATGGAAGTGATGCGCTTCTGCCATTCTCTGATGACTGAACTACACCGCCACATCGGGGAAGACACCGACGTCCCCGCTGGCGACATTGGGGTCGGTAGCCGCGAGGTCAGCTTCATGTTTGGACAATACATGAGACTCGAAAATCGCTGGACCGGTGTGCTCACAGGTAAGGGCCAATCGTTCGGAGGATCAGCAGTCCGAACGGAGGCGACCGGATGGGGATGCGTCTATTTCTGCGACGACATGCTGAAGCATCATGGGCACGACATCGAAGGAAAACGTGCCGCCGTGAGCGGCTCGGGGAATGTCGCCCTCTATGCCGCACAGAAGCTGATGCAGAAAGGTGCGAAAGTGGTCACCTTGAGCGATTCGAAGGGGTTTATCCATGCTCCGGCCGGACTCGACGAAGAGCAATGGGCCGCAATCAAAGACTTGAAGGAAGTGCGGCGCGGGAGACTCTCGGAATACGAAAGCGCTGGTGTCACCTACCACGCCGGAGAGCGCCCCTGGGGTGTCGCCTGCGACATCGCGATGCCTTGCGCGACCCAGAACGAACTCGATGGCGACAATGCTCGGACTCTCGTCGCGAACGGGGTCAAAGCCGTCGCCGAGGGCGCCAACATGCCGACCACGCCCGAAGCGATGACTGTCTTCCGCGAGGCAAAAGTGCTGCACGCTCCCGGCAAAGCCTCGAATGCTGGAGGGGTCGCGGTTAGCGGACTCGAGCAGAGTCAGAATGCGATGCGGATCAGCTGGGAGCCGGAAGAAGTCGACGACCGACTCAAGGCCATCATGAGCAACATCCACTCGCGCT
>JBCCBR010000479.1:0-3124 GCA_039033935.1 Verrucomicrobiota bacterium | reverse complement strand
GTTCCGCCGCGATCTGGCTCCCCATGCACCCGACTGTCAAACTCTACGACACCACCCTGCGAGACGGCACCCAGGGCGAAGGCGTCAGCTTCAGCTCGGTCGATAAAATCCGGATCGCGCAGGAATTAGACCGATTTGGCATTCACTACATCGAAGGAGGTTGGCCCGGCTCCAACCCAAAGGATGTCGCGTTTTTCGAGCGCGCCGCGGACCTTGATTGGGAAACGGCTCGGATCACCGCCTTCGGGAGCACTCGTCGAAAAGACACGCCGGTCGAAGACGATGCTCAAGTCGCGCAGCTCCTCGCAGCAAAAACGCCGGTGGTCACCTTTTTTGGGAAGAGCTGGCGTCTCCACGTGACTGAGGTTCTCAGCACCACCGAAGAGGAGAATCAGGCGATGATTCGGGACACGACCCGATTCTTTAAAGAAAATGGTCGCGAGGTCATTTATGACGCTGAGCATTTCTTCGACGGTTACAAGGACTCACCCGAGCATGCCCTGGCAACCCTTGCGGCTGCCAAGGAGGGCGGTGCGGATTGGCTCGTGCTCTGCGACACGAACGGCGGGACAATGCCCGACGAGGTCGAAGAAATCACCGCCGTGGTGCTCGACACCTTTGGCATCTCAGTCGGGATTCATACCCATGACGACACCGGAGTCGGCGTCGCCAATGCGCTCTCTTCGATCCGAGCCGGAGCGACTCAAGTCCAGGGGACCATCAACGGGTATGGAGAAAGAGTCGGCAACTGCAACCTCACCACGGTGATCCCAAACCTCCAGCTGAAAATGGATCGCGAAGTTGTCAGCGATATTTCGCAGCTCAGCCACCTCGCTCATTTCGTCGATGACGTCGCCAACAACGCACACAATATCCGGGCACCCTACGTCGGCTCGACGGCATTCGCGCACAAGGGCGGGATGCATGTAAACGCCGTCCAAAAAGTCGCCCACAGCTTCGAGCACATTGCGCCCTCGGAGGTGGGGAACCGGCAGCGCATCCTCGTTTCTGAACTCTCGGGTCAGTCAAATGTACTGATGAAAGCTGAAGAGCTGGGATTGCCGATCGAAAAAGGAAGTTCCGAGGCAAAGGCGATTTTGAAAGCGCTCAAAGAGCTCGAAGAGCGCGGCTATGAATTCGAGGCAGCGGAGGGTTCATTCGAATTGCTGATCCGCAAACAACTCAAGACCTATCGCCCTTTCTTCGATCTCAAAGAATACCATTGCACCTACCGACGCGACGGAGCCCACCATTACGAAACCTGCTCTGCCACCGTAAAACTGGAGGTCGCCGGGCATCAGGCTTACACCGTCGCCGAAGGGAATGGCCCAGTCGACGCTCTCGACGCCGCCCTCCGCAAGGCGCTCTCCCCCGCCTACCCGGAAATCGACACCATTGAACTGCGGGACTACAAGGTAAGGATCATTGACAGCCATCTCGCGACCGGCGCCAAAACCCGCGTCCTTATTCTGAGTCACGACGATACGGACGAGTGGGGTACAGTTGGGGTCAGCCACAACATTATCGAAGCGAGCTGGGAAGCTCTGGTCGATTCGGTCGAGTATTTCCTGGCGAGGAAAGAGGCCCAGTCCTCCTGAGGCAGCAGGTAGCTTCGCACCCCTGAGACACCTTGGGGCAATACGCGAAAAGGCCTTCGACCTTATCGCCCAAGTCATTCCAGCTCTGCTACCGGTCGCAGCAGCACTTCATTGAGTTTCATCAGCTCTTCTCCGCGGCATTCCAGCACTTCGATTGAAAGCTCGGTCTTCCCTTGAGGCAGTTCGATCTTACCGATCTCGAACAAGCCAAATTGTTCCCCGGTCGTGGTCGCTTCAATCGAGAATTCGAGTGCTGATTCCTTCACCGAAATCCGAGCCTTCCCTCCGGCATCGAGCGGTCGACATCCATAGCGAAGCGTCACAGCATAAGTTCCCGAGGCCTTCACATCGAGCTGCCAAGTCGCCTTTTCCCCTGGAGCTCGCCAGCCCTCGATCGTGTCCCAATCGTAGCCGTCGAAGACATACTCGATGCCATCTCCCGCCCAGGTCGCCCAGCTCGGCTCGATTGAGGTAGCTTCGGTGCCGTCTACCGGAATCGGGATCGGGGCGTAGCGCTGGCCCGCCGTCACATCAGCAAACCAACGCTCGAATTCGACTCGCAATCGGTCAACGATCTCCGGGTGTTTCTCTCGGAGATTCCGAGTTTCCCCCGGATCATTCTCCAAATCAAAGAGACGCCAGCCTGATCGACTTGGCTCGGCGTCGCTGCCAAACTGGGCCATCAACTTCCATCTCTGATCGCTGATCCCCCAGCGTCGATCTGGATTAGGAAAATAGCGGTCCCAGGTGTGGTAAACGTAGGGGTGGTGCTCCTGGGCCGCCCCTAACCGCAATGCGGTCGCGAGACTTCGGCCATCGATCAGGCGATCATCCGGTAAGCTCACCCCGGCCAACTCGCAAAAGGTAGGCAACCAATCGACATGAGACGTCTGCCCAGAGATGATAGACGCTTCCGGAATCTGCCCTGTCCATTGGACGAAGCAGGGTGCCCGCACCCCACCTTCGTAAGCGCTCGATTTCTGACCGTTCATCCCCCCTTTCCAATACTTACTGACCCCTCCGTTGTCGGAGGTGAAAACGAGAATGGTGTTTTCCAAAAGTCCCCGCTCCGCGAGCCGTTCGACCAAGCGCCCCACGTTCTGATCGATCCGCTCGATCATCCCGTAGATCCGGGCCTCACGCAGCGGGAGACCTTTTTCAAGATACCGTTCGATGACCCGATCGCCTTCCGGTTGACCGTAATGACCGGTGTCGAGGAGAAAGGGTGAATGGGGAGCGTTATACATCAGCGCACAGAAGAAGGGCTGGTCGGTTCGCTCCGCGGTGTAGTCGATGAAATCAATTGCCGCATCAGTAAACACATCTGTGACATAGCCGCGGGCCTCAACCGGGGTGCCATTGTGGTAAACTTGATCAGGAAATTCATAGCGCTCGATGTGCCCGTGGTAGTGGCCGAAGAATTCGTCAAACCCGCGCTCCTGCGGCTGGTAGGGCTCATATTTCCCGAGATGCCATTTTCCAAACAGCCCGGTCCGATAGCCGGCCTCTTTCAGCAATTGAGGCAG
>JBCCBR010000478.1:0-3138 GCA_039033935.1 Verrucomicrobiota bacterium | reverse complement strand
GAAGCCGAAAAGAATCAAAAGAGCGACAAGATAGAGTGAGTGTCTCCATTTCCATCGGCCCGATGGAGTTCGTCGGGTTTGCGGGTTGATCCAAGTCCACCAGGTGCGTGCTGCTCCCCAGATCAGGAGAGGGAGAGCGGCCACAAAAACGACATTTTGTTGAATAGCCCCAGAGATGTCCCCACGGAGAAGCGACTGAGCGGCCCGCGTGTTACCGCAGCCCGGACAATGAGCCCCGGTCGTCCAATTCAGAAGACAGCGGGGGAGGAGGGGAGATGGATCCGAGAGGTCCTCTTGCCGCAAATAGAGAGCCAGCGCTAGTATTCCACAGAGAGTGAGGCCAGACAGAGCCCACTTTTGCGGTCGAGACATGCCAGAGTGGCCTCCCCGGATTTGGCTCGCCCCTAGACTGGAAAGCCTACTCTCAGGCGGATTAAAGTTCGCCAGCGATACCAAGACCGACCACGAAGATCAGGTAGAGGATCCCGCCTGCAAGGCCCACGCCAAAGGCAATCCAGCACCATTTTTTGGCGTTGTCGGATGCCTCTTTTGCGGCGGCCATGTCGCCAGAAGCGATGGCCGGGTTGACCTTTGTCGAGTAGACAATCGCGGGAATCGCAAGAGGCCAACAGCAGAGAAGTAGGACGACGATCGACTGCCAGAGGTAATTTGGAATTTCTCCACCCGAGGGATGGTGCGTAGGGCTCGCCTGGCTGCTCGCGGCAACGGGTGCGGGCGAAACATTTTCGGGCTGCTGAGGACTTTGGTAAACGCTCGGATCCGTATTGACTGCTGGCGCTGGAGCGCTACCGGCCAGCTCAGGGACAGACCCGTAGGCAAGCCATTCCGGCATGGACTCGTTCCAGACCAGATCGCTGTCGCTAATTTGTCCGCTTTGCCTGAGCTCAATCAGCACTTCTCGGCTGACTGGCCCCTGCTGTTGTCCGTCTTTTGCGTAAAACCAATCCATAACTTTCGAAATCAAAGGTCGCCTCCGGCGATGCGTCAATTCAAAATCTCTCTCAGGATCTTTTCCTGCAGCTCGTGCATCGCGTCGCGCTCTGATAGTTCGTGGTCATCATGGCCGTTGAGATGGAGGAGGCCATGGATCAAGTATAAGAGTGTCTCTTCGGCTTCAGAGTTGCCGAGCGGCGGCCCGACCCGAGCGGCGGTTTCGACACTAACGAAGATCTCACCGTGGTGAAAAGTGATCACGTCGGTCGGACTCGGATCGTCCAAAAACTCGGCGTGAATTTTACCGATGGTAACATCATTGACGAGATTCACTTCGATGATTCCGAGGTCACTGAGGCAGGAGGGGTGAGGCCCAGGCGATGCGATGGCGGGGACAAGCGCCCCATTGGCTTTGGCCTCGAGCCAGTCGAGCGGAAGTCTCTCGCTGGTGAAGTGACTGAAAAACTTGAAGGTTGGAAGCGCGTCCGCAGGCACAGTTTCAGGTAGTGAACACGGGAGAAGAGGCTGAGGTCTGTCAAGGGTTCCAAGAGTCTCTTAGCCCACTTTCGCCGGATCGCGCTCTGGTAGAGGGGCTTTGTCGACGGCTCCCTTTGCGAGTTTCTTGGTCTTGGCTTTTTTACCCTGGCGCTCGGCGTCCTCATCGATCTTCGGATATTCGATGCGAGTGTGCATCATGCTGCGGAGCGTTTTGGCGAAGCTTTCTTTGATGATAGCAAGGTCGGCCAGGGTCAGTGCGGCATCGTCGAGTTGTCCATCCTGAAGGCGGTCCTGGAAGATCCCCTCGATCAATTCACGGATCTTTTTTGGAGTGGGTTTTTGGAGAGTCCGAGAGGCGCTCTCGACCGAATCGGCGAGGCTGATGATCGCACTCTCGCGGGTCATCGGACGGGGACCGGCGTAGCGGAACGAGCTTTCCTTGATCTCCGGGATGTCCTCTTCGTGAGCGTTCCCTTCTTCGACCTGGCGCTCGATCTCGTCCCTTTGCTTCAAGGCGCGAGCGTAGAAAAACTTGATTAGCGAGGTGCCATGGTGCTCGCGGATGACATCAACAATCGCAGGATTGAGCTTGTGTTTGATCCCCATATCGACGCCGTCTTTGACATGAGCCATCACGATCAGGGCGCTCATGTTAGGGGTCAGCTCATCGTGCGGATTCATCCCATCGCCGATATTCTCAACGAAGTAGGCCGGCTTGTTCATCTTACCGATGTCGTGAAAGTAGGAGCAGACCCGACATTGAATAGCATTGGCACCGATCGACTCTGCGGCGGTCTCAGCGAGTGTCGCAACGACGAGGCTGTGGTGATAGGTCCCGGGAGCCTCGATCGTCATCCTTTTGAGAAGCGGGTGGTTGAGATCAGCCATTTCGATCCAGGAAACATCGGTCGTGATCCTGAACAGTGACTCGAGGAGGGGAAGCACCCCGCTGACAATGACCGCAACGAGAGTCGAGACCAGAATCGCGCTGAGGACCTGTTTTCCGAGGAATTCCCACTCGGTGGCAGAAGCACCAAAGCCGGGCCAGACCACCTGGCCAAGGGTGAAGGCGAGCAGGGCGCAGGTGACTCCGGCATAGGCACCGGCAGAGACGAGGCGACTGCGACGTCGCACCCGATTGGTCAGATAAATCGCGACGAAGCCGCAGATCATCGAGAAAATGACGAAGTGAAAGGACTCGAATGACGCCACTGTCATCCCGCCGAAGAGGCTCGCGTAGACGACGCCAAAGGTGCCGTGGCGGCGCCCGATCAGGAGGCAGAGGAGGATCGGCGCAAAAACATACGGCTCGACGAGGAAGCGGAAACCACCCGTCGGGGCAAAAACTGTCGCGACGTAGGCGCTGAGCTTGACCAGCATCAACTGAAGCAGAATCACCGTCAGCATGAGGGCGATGCTTGAGTTTTGGTAAAAAGTCTGCGGAAGACTGACGTGCCAGTGCACTGCGATCACTGCGGTGATAAAAGCGACGACGACGGTGGCCTGAAGCGGGCTGTTATCGAAGATCGAGCCATCACTGGAAGCGAGAACAATCCATAGTGAGACCAGCGCGGCAAAGACAACAAAGAGAGCGGATCTGACCTGCCAACCAGTCTTGAGTAGGTAGCTGAGCTGGCTTTCCTTCGGCATGCGGCGCTTCTTACCGCTGGAGAAGCCGCGCCGACG
>JBCCBR010000477.1:0-3168 GCA_039033935.1 Verrucomicrobiota bacterium | reverse complement strand
GCGACGACGACCTCGCTAGGAAACGAGTGGCTTGTGAAATGGCCCGAAGAGGAACCTGCCATCGTGCTCATCGATCCCTCCCAAAACGAAATTTCTCGCGTCCCCTGCGAGACCAGCTCGCGCGATGTGATTAGCTGGGCAGGCGACGCGGTTCAGATCGCATATGCGGATGAAGCCCCATCACTGGGCGATGCGACCCGTTTCGCTGGTTCGGCTTTTGCAGATGTCTCCATCGATTCGAGACCATCGGGGCGACCCACCCCGTCGCTCGCCGAAAGGAGGGAGGGCTACAAAGCCGCGGCGGGGCTTGATCACGTTGGGCTGACCAATTTTTCTGATGAGCATCACACCTGGGATTCGGGGATCTCTGTCGACATCGATTCAGGAGTAGGCTCAGATTTGCGCATCGCCCGCTCGACAATTCAGGGCAGAGCGCTGGAGATCAATCTGACCAGGCTGCGAGCCGAGATGGTGGGAGATGGTCTGCGAGCGATTACCAGTTTGCGTGTCTTACCTGAAGGAGGCATCGCCTACTGGCAAGAGCCCGCATCACTGGCGTTTGAACGTCCTGGCCGGCTGATCAGCGTCGACCTTTCATCTGTCTGGAACGAGGAGGCTCAACCCGGGTTTTCGGGGGCGGATGGCATCCTCGTTGCGCCTCGCTCGCCCGGCTCTTCCCAACTTCGAGGGATACGAATTCCAGGAGATGGCACCAAACAGGAATTCACGGTGAAAGTTCCTTTTGATTCTGACTCTCCACGCTGGGCTTCCTATCCCGATCGCGAATCGATCGCTGAAACGACCGGATTTGAGTGGCGTGAATATGACTGGGCAACCGGACGGCAGGTCGGATCGACCTACGTGACCGGTGCGGGGAAAGGTATCCATGCAAAGGGACGTGCTTTCGGTCGGGCCGAAGGCGACTGGAATATTACGGCTTCGTTGGTCGACAATCACACCGGGGGCTACAATTTCGACGTCGTCGCGAATCATGAGGTGACCGGCAGGACCGTCACCATCAGCGGAGAAGAAATCAATGGTGATCAGCCGCTCGATCTCTTTCATCTGACCACCGATGGCTTCAGTGTTCTCTGTGCCGGCAATCACAGGATCTACCTGTTCCGGCACAGCTTCACGACCGGCCGAACTGCCAAAGTCAGGGAATGGGAGAAAAATCCGGGGGATGGCCCTGCTGCTTTTGATCGGGCGGGCAACCGGCTGTTCGTCCCCTCCGAGGGTGGATATGAGGTGTTTAAGATTCGCCGGGACAGCATCGAAAAAGTCTTCGATCTGCATTTCCACGGGAGTGATCAATACGCCGTCACTCTCCCGGATGGCTTCTATGCCGGTTCCCCCGGTTGTGAAGATTTTCTTACTCTTCGCTCACAGGGTCGCGACATCGCCGCGGCTACCCTTGCACCATGGCGCAACCGGCCAGCACGCATTCTGGAGGCTCTTGGTGGTGACGCCGAAGAAATTGCCGCGTTGAAGCGGGTTACGAACCGCTGGATCGAGCGATCCGGACTCGGTGACTCGCGAGAACCCGATTTTTCCGATCTGACAGTTGTCCGACTGAGTCGTGAGTTGCCTCTCAGGACCAGAGCAAAGAAAATCACGCTGGAGGTCGAGGTGCAGAGTGGTTCGGCGGCCTCCCAGTCCATGAGGGTCTCGGTCAATGGGGTTCCCGTCGGCGAGGCGCCCACTCGACTCTCCCTCGGGATCGGGGAAAGCCGCACTGTCGAGATTCCGGTGACGCTCAGCTCTGGTCAGAACTGGATCGAAATCCAAGTGGTGGACACAGATGGTCGCGCGAGCGAGCCGCTGCGGTTTCGGACGATTTGCACGACTCCTTCAGCAGAGAGCACCCGCTATGTAGTAGCCCTCGGCGTGTCAGAATACTCTGGTCCGGTGCGCCATCTTGATCTTGCGGCGAAAGATGCCGTCGACGTCGCAGCCTTGTTCGAAAAACTCGGCGGGACCCAACGGACGGAAACTCTTGTGCTGACAGACTCCGAGGTCACGCGCGGAGCTGTTTCGGAAATCGAGGAGTTCCTTTCCTCGGCGGCAGAGGACGACGAGGTCATTGTTTTCGGGGCCGCTCACGGCGTGCTCGACAGGAATCTGGAGTATGTTTTTTGCTCCCATGAGTTCGATCCGATGAGGCCGGCGGAGACAGGGATCAGCATGGAGTCCCTCATTGGAGCAGTCCGAAAGGGCAGGGCACGCCGCTGTCTGATCCTGCTCGATACCTGCCAGGCCGGGGCGGTCGGAGAGCGCGAGATGCAGCTCCTTGCGCAAAATCAGAGTCCGGCCATGGAAGTGACCGAGATCAACCGCAGTCCGATCACCTCGATTGAGACCGATCTGACAGCAATCGAGGCAAGCCGATACATTGAGGAAATGTTTCTGCTTCCCGGAACGCTCGAAGGCATCCATGTGATTGGGGCTTCCTCTGCCGCTGGTTATGCGCTTGAGATCAACGGAGTGCTCAATGGGGTGTTCACTTCGGCCGTCATCGAGGGCCTTGGCGAGGGGCGCGCTGACCGTGACGGTAATGGCTTTGCCGGAGTTGATGAGCTTGAGGAGTATCTCGAAAGACGGGTGGTGGAACTAACTGGCGGACGGCAGCGTCCCAGCATCGTCGCATCGGAAAGGGATCAGGCGATGCGGTTTCCGCTGCGCTGAAAGAGGGAGGCTTCTCAAGTGAAGATCTTTGCCAGCAGCGAGATAGGCTACCGGCTATTGAGGGGCTCCTCGCAGGTCTGTTTGCTCGGCCTGGGATCACGAAATGCCAAAAGATGTTGCAGCAAAAAGAGCCGCTCTTACGATTACGAGGCAAGCCGATCGCGCGATTGATGAGATGAAACGAACTGGAAAGCACTCCTTCTGGAAGATTCTCTCTCTGGCCTTTCTTCTCCTTCCTGAAATTACCGTTGCTGAAGGTCGCTTTGCCCTTGTGATTGGGAATACGGCCTACGAGCACGCGAATCCACTACCCAATGCAACAAACGACTCCGCGGATGTCGCGAGAGTGCTGGAGAAAGCAGAGTGGCAGGTGACACGCGCCGACGACCTCGGCATTCGCAACATGCTGCGAACCCTGCGATTATTTGCGAGCGAGGCGGCGGGTGCTGAGGCGGCCCTCATTTACTATGCGGGGCACGGCAT
>JBCCBR010000476.1:0-3186 GCA_039033935.1 Verrucomicrobiota bacterium | reverse complement strand
TAACCCAAAACCTAACCCTACGACTACTGGTTAGACTCTCACAGAGAATGTCTCAGTGATCGGGGGCACCTCATGGGGTTTTGAATCAAAATCCTCTGATGAAAACCCTCTCGTACTTCAGTCTCCGTTTGAGGAGGGAGGGTATGTCTCCTGGTATGACGAATGTAAGTTTACCGACTTTTGGATCGATTGGACTTATTGGAACGCTGCACTGGGAGGGGCTGATGAATGCGTCGTCGTAAACTGCGGTCCATCGAGCATTAAGCGGTTCCAACGACTGCCTATCCATCGGGAGTGTCCCGACTTCATTGTTCGAGGTGACAGTTCCGGTTATGTTGTGCTAGTTGATCACTTGCACGTATTTGGAATCGATGTCTCAGGTGTAGCGGCAACCCAACGATTTCTCCTCTCATAGCGAGCCGACCTGATCAACGAGAGTCGACCAAAATCGTGGCTGCGTTTACTCCGCGGGAACAAGCGACAGATGCCTCGTACGCGCATCAATCACTTTAAATCGGTAAAAACTGTGACTTTTTAACGAATTATATAGAAAAAATAAGAAAATTCCCTATTTTGTTTGTAAGATAGCCGGAAAGAGCATGAAGTTTACGGTAGATATTGATAAAGCCACTGTTGAGGGCGTTATGCGCGTGACGGGGATCAATAAAAAGGGGCCTGCTGTTACGAGAGCGGTCACCGAATTTCTGAAGCGTGAAATGTGTCGTGAATTTGCCAAGGAAGTGATGGAAGGGAAATTTGAGGATTATCCCCTGACCAACGACGAGTTGGAAGGTATCGAGCGGTAGCGAGTCGCGTGGGTAAAGGGATTTGCTCATGGTCATCGTCGACACCAGCGCATGGATTGAATTCTTCCGTCGAGACGGTGACCTGAAAGTGAAGCTCGCAGTCAAGGCTTTGCTTGATGAATACGAAGCGGGGCTTTGTGGTCCTGTCGAAATGGAGTTTCTCGGCGGAGCCTTTCCTCACGAGAGACCCAGAATTCAGGCGAGATTCGAAGTGATTTCTTACCTGGCGAACGATCAGAAAATCTGGAGACAGGCCGCGACCAACTACAGCAAGCTTCGGTCGGAGGGACTGACGGCCCCGTGGAATGATATCCTTATCGCCACTATCACGCTCGAATCTGGTCATCGGATCTACGCCGTCGATCGGCATTTTGAGATGATGGCGGATCATCTCCCTTTACGCCTGTATGAGCCGGGCTACAACGGTGGCTTTGCTCCGGATCAGTGAGTGGCTGCGAGCCTTCTGCCAGTGGAAGGTGCCACTTGGACTCAGCCCTGTGGCAGCATTTCCATCAAAAGGGTGGCAATACCAAGAAAGCTGAAGAAACCGAAGACATCGGTGACGGTGGTGAGAATGATCGAGGAACTTTGAGCTGGGTCTTGTTTGAGTGCTTTCAGGACGATCGGCACAGCGGCACCGGCCACTCCGGCGATCGCCATCGAGATGACCATCGAGATCGCGATGACGAAGACAAGGCCGATTGACTGACTCCAGACATAGACACCGATGCAGGTGACAATGGCGACCGCAATACCATTCAAGAGGCCAGCGAAAAACTCCTTTCTCAGAAGTTGAGGCCACTGGCGAATGCGTATCTCCCTCACCGTCAATCCTCGCAGCGCGACGGCGAGAGCCTGAGCTCCGGTGTTGCCGGACTGACCTGCAACAACCGGTAAGAGGACTGCCAAAGCCGTGACCTGAGCGATGGTGCCCTCGAAGATCCCCACAACCGCCGCTGCCAAAAAAGCCGTCAGGAGATTGATCTGCAACCAGGGGAGTCTCTTCCGCACTGCGAAAAATGCCGGGGAGAGTGCCTTTTCATCGCGACTCACCCCGACCATTGCCTGGAGGTCTTCCATCGCATCCTCTTGCGCAGCCGAAATGAGCGTGCTGTAGCGGATCACGCCGATCAGTTTCCCTTCGTGATCGATCACCGGAATGCTGCTGAGCTTCCTCTTTTCGAGCAAGTCGACAACCTCGTCGATCGGTTCGATCGCTTGGATTTGGCCACGCACTGGCTGGAGGATATCGCTGAGAGGCGTTCCGTTTTCAGCGAGAGCGAGGTCCTGAATCGGAGCCCACCCGGCGAGGATTCCGTCTTCGTCGATCAGGTAAACATCGTGGATGTTTTTGACCTTGGTTGCTCGGATCCTGACGAGTGCTTCGTCGACGGTGTCACTGAGTCGGAAGGAAGCGACTTTCGGGTCCATCATCCCGCCGGCGGTATCGGCTCCGTAGGACATCGATTCGCGAAGCTCTTTCGCAACTCCAGGGGAGGCAGTTGCGATCAGAGTATCGATGCGAGTTTGATCCAGCTGGGCAAGGGCGATTGAAACCCGCGACGGGTCTGCGGTATCGAGCAACCGAGTAGCGAGCTCTGGCTCCATCGCATTGAGAACTGCAGCAGCTCGCGCGGGAACAAGTCGCTCGAAGAGTTGGGCGAGGCTGTGTTCGGGAAGTTGCCCTAACAGGGCCAACAGTTCCTCAGTCGACTGGCTTTCGGCTGCGATGGCGACCTCGTGAGGGTGAAGCCGGACGTACTCGTTGATGAAACGCGTAGCTGGCCCAATGCCTGGTGCAATCGTCGTAGCGGTCATGAGTTTGCGGCGTTGCGAGTGTCGATGCTGCTGGCAAGCCCCCGCAGACCCAGTTGAAAGAGTTCTCCAAGTTCCGCGGCTGCGCTTGCCTCAAGCGGGATGCTGGTGGATGGCTGGACTTTCGCGACAGTCCGCTGGCGAACCGCTCCGAGGAATAAACCCTGCTCGTCGACGACTGGGAGCGCGCCCCAGCGAATCAGTTCTGGAGTGTCAAGAAGCGCTTCGAGGTCAGTCTGCGCAGATAGGCGGCGTTCGCAGCGTCGCTTGATATCGCCGATCCGAGCGGTGGACTTGGGATCGAGTAAGTCGAGAATGCTGACCACGCCGGTCAAAATCTGCTCACGGTTGATCACAAACCAGTAGAAGGCACTGCGGTCGTTTGTTTCGCGGACGAGGTCGAGCGCCTCGCTGATGGTGACCTCTTCCATGATTGCAGGGTAGTGAGGATCCATTTTTGCCCCAGCACTGTTCGTTGGATAACGCGCGACCTTGCGCCCGTCCACCAGCACATCGTTCGGCCATTTGAGCGTCACCGAGGCGGGCGTGACCGAGGCGAGATCCG
>JBCCBR010000475.1:0-3203 GCA_039033935.1 Verrucomicrobiota bacterium | reverse complement strand
GGAGGATAGCCGTCCTCGGCTGTCTGCAGAGCCTTTGCGGGAAAATCGGTATCACTGGCGAGCTGGTTTAAGACGAAATCTGATCAGTGAAATTCTAGGGCTCCAGGGAACAGCCGGGACGGCTATTCTCCGGCTGAGTTCTGGGCGGCGATGGTCTCATGCGGGGCTTTGCCGAACATTCTGTGTCCTGGCCGGGACACAGAATGTTCGAGGTCCGGTCAGCAGCACTGGTGAAAATCACCTAGCTTTCGTTTGGGGAGGATCCACTCTCGGACTCAATAGGGTTGATTTGCGACCAAACAGGGTTGGGTCTAGGACCGAATAGGGTTAGATCTCCGACCAAACAGGGTTAGGTCTCGGGCCTGATAGGGTTGAGTCTGCAAACTCATAGGGTCTGATCGGTGATCGACCGGGGCAAATCGCTTGTCTTTAACTCTGGCTCGGCTGGTCGCCTGAAGTGTCACGCAGCTTTCGGTGAAGACCTTCGAGGTGGCTGTCCATATCGGCGCCCTCGCGGGCGAGTTTGCCTTGTTGATAGACGATCAAAGCGGCGGTGAAGGCATCGCTCCCGACAGCGCATTCGGTGTCTTCGACCTGCTGGGTGAGAGCTCGGAGGTCATCGGCGATTTCCCCAAGATCTCGATGGAGTTCGGCATCGCGGCGAAATTCCTTTTCGTCGAATGAGCGAGGCAAGATGCCGGGCTTGTTGACCGCAAGGTTGAGGGCCCGGTCGACAAACTGGCGCCCCGTCTTGCCGAGTCGCATCAGCTCGTCGCGCTGGCTCTCGGTCAGCTTGATGAAATGGAGCTTCGACCGAATTGTCCGGATCGCTTCATGGATCTCTCTTTTGTCGCTCTCGGTGAGCTCGGCGGAGACGTTGTCTGTCGGTGTGTCATTCATGGGCAGGTCAGGAGATGAGGTGGTGTTATCGGTTTCGGAAAGGGTCTCGGTATTACTCTGAGAGGATGAGGGAGCTTTATCCTGTTCGTCGGATGCAATCGGCTGCTGCTCTGCCGGGAGTGGCGGCGGCGATACGCTGGCCCGAGCGCTTCCGGTTTCCGATGCTCCACTGCTATCCTCGAGAGACGCTTCGCTAGCAGAATCTTCGGCCTGCTTCTCTTCCGATTCTTCGCCGGTCTTGACACCATCGGCTGAAGTCCGTCGCCGCCCGAACCAGGTGCGCCGGAATTTCTCGGGAGTCATCGACTCGTCTCCCTCAGAGTCTGCATTGATCTGGTCGACCATGGCTGGGCTGTTTGTGTTTCGGTGAGGAACCTGGGGCTCCCCAATTAAGACATCAGCTCAGCGGTCTTTTGTCACGTCTTTTCCAATGAATCGGAAAAGCTATGGATCGTGATGCGGGACTGAATTTTACTCTCTCACCCAAGTCACCTTATCAGTCACCGGAGAGCGCCGTCCTTCGGGCCATTCCTCGGACTCGGGCCAGCCGAGATAGAAAAAACCGAGGCATTTGTCGCGTGGATCTTCGAGACCAAGCCATTCGCGCATTTCATCGGTGTAGGTGATAGGCGGTGATGACCAAAAGGCAGCCATCCCGAGGGCGGAGGCGCTCAGATGCATATTCTGGACGGCACAGGCGACTGCCTCGACCTCCTCAATTTCGGGAATCTTCTCAACGTCCTGACGCTTCATACCGATCGCAATGACGACTGGAGACATCAGTGGCTGCTTGCCGAGTTTTTCGTATTTGTCCTCGCGAAATTCCTCCTCCGGAATGACGCGCTTGTAGAGCGATTGCAGAAAGTCGGCTAATCGTTGCCGCCCGTCATCGGTGAAGACAAAGAACCGCCACGGCTCGGTAAAACCATGCGTCGGCGCCCAGTTTGCATTTTCGAGAATAGCGGCGAGGTGAAGATTCTCCACCGGCTTGTTCGACATTGCCGCAGGCTTGATGGTCCGTCGTCTCCGGATAAGGGCGTTGGCAGCAGCGAGCCGAAGCGAAAGAGGATCGAGCGCAGGAGCGTTAGGGTCGTCGGTCATGTCCGGAAATCGTAGGACGGTTCGCTGGGTTTGTCACCCCTCCTCCCCACCAGTTTAAGACTGTGCTTTACAGTTACGTCTGCATTCTATCTGATTGTGGGATGCGCGGGGTTCTGGCTCTCTTTTTTATTCTTCTAGTGTCGGGTTCTGCTCAGTCGGCAGAAAAACCGAATATCATTTTCATCCTGGCAGATGACCTCGGCTATCGAGAGCTGGGAAGCTACGGGCAGGAAAAGATTCGCACTCCGCGGCTCGATGCTCTCGCCTCGGAAGGGATGCGGTTCACTCGGGCCTACTCTGGAAATGCGGTCTGCGCTCCATCGCGATGTGTCTTGATGACCGGCAAGCATCCAGGGAAGGCTGTCGTGCGCAACAATCGCCCCTACGAGCCAGAGGGCCAATATCCGATCCCGGATGAAGAGGTCACGGTGGCCGAAGTGTTACAATCGGCGGGCTATGCCACTGGGGCATTCGGGAAATGGGGTCTTGGAAATATCTGGTCGGAGGGAAGCCCTCATCGTCAGGGCTTTGACCGGTTCTTTGGATACAACTGTCAGGCGCACGCTCACTCCTACTACCCGGCGACCCTGTGGAGCGATGAGAATCTGTTCCCTCTCAACAATCGCCCGCCAGTGCCGGGACACGCCTCGTTAGCCCCGGGGGCCGATCCGACGGATCCTGCGAGCTATGCTGAGTTTCAGGGGAAAGACTACGCACCCGACCGGATCAGTGCGGCAGCTCTCGAGTTCGTGCGAGAAAATCAGAGTCGGCCGTTCTTCCTCTATTATCCGACGGTCATCCCACACGTCGCGCTGCATGTGCCTGACGAAGATCTGAAGCCGTACCTCGATCTCGGCTGGATTGACCCGCCTTTCACTCGCGAAAAAGGCTACGGCTACACCCCTCACTTTACCCCCCGTGCTGCCTATGCGGCGATGATCACACGCATGGACACCTACATTGGTCGGCTTCTCGATCTCGTTTCTGAATTGGGTCTTGAGGAGAACACCATTGTGATTTTCACCTCCGACAATGGCACGACTCACCTCGAGCAGGAGGTGGACTACGACTTCTTTGCCAGCGTGGGTGAGCTGCGAGGATTAAAAGGCTCGCTCTACGAGGGTGGTATCCGGGTGCCTCAGATCGTTAAATGGCCCGGCAAAATTTCTCCTAACAGTGAGACAGACCAGATCATGGGATTC
>JBCCBR010000474.1:0-3224 GCA_039033935.1 Verrucomicrobiota bacterium | reverse complement strand
GGCTCTGGTTTGGGCTCTGGTTTGGGCTCTGGTTTGGGCTCTGGTTTGGGCTCTGGTTTGGGCTCTGGTTTGGGCTTTGGTTTGGGCTTTGGTTTGGGCTCTGGTGTTGCTGCCGCCAGTTCAACCCCAGTGTTGATCTCCAGGTTTACGCTTCGCTCGTAGGCCTTCGCCGCTGAGGGATCGACCTTGGTTTGCCAGAGGTAAACCCGAGAGAGTTTTGGCATGTTCGGAAACACCTCCAACACCCCGTTTCCAACATCGGTGCCGTAGAGGTTCAGGTATTCCAGGTTCTGCAAAGTCCCGAGCTGGCCGACGCCTGCATCGGTGATTTTGGTGCTTTCGAGATGAAGTCTCTCCAGCTGAGTCATTTTCCCGATCGTCTTGAGACCTTCGTCGCTGACTTGGGAGCGCGCCACGTCGAGCCAGGCTACCCGTTCGGCAACCGGCTCGAGCGTCGCGAGCTGGGCATCGCCAAACTCCTTTGACGCGTTGATCACGTTGACGCGGAGGCGGTCGTCTTCGACCGAAAGCGGCATCACCGAAAAGTTGAAGCGTTCGGCAGCTGCTTTCACCTCATCCATCCGGGATTGTTTTTCCTCATCGCTGAGTCCGTCCCAGGCGAGAGCGGAACTCGCTGCAACTTCGACCGGAGGAAGCTCTTTGGTCACATAGCCAGACGCCACTGCGAGGGCGAGAGGCTCGACTTCGGCGGGAGTGCCGAGATCGGCGAGTGTGAGATCGGCCCCGGCCCCGGCATCGATCCATAGAGAGGTCAGCTCGATTTCTTCAGGGGTCATGTGCTCCCCTTTGGTCGGCATGAACTCGGGATCGTCTGGCGGCAGAGTGACTCGAACGATCATTTCCGAATCGGCGGCGTCTCCCTGGATGATGGTGGGGTAGTCTGACCCGTCGGAACCGGCGAGCAGCAGCTCGTGGGTATCCATCCGGAGCTTGCCTTTGATTTTGTTCTCGTTGTGACATTCGACGCACTTCGCGTCCATGATCGGCACGATGAATGTTTCGTAGACCAGCTGTTCCGCGAGCGGCACGGCAGCAACCTCCTCGGCGTCGGCTACGATCTCTTCATCGGTCCCATGACCGACCCCGAGCCCGAAGCCAATGATCGGTTTGAGCGGGTCGGGCGCAAACTCGGTGAGGTAATCGGCCTCATGGACCATCGCCCCGCCATAGTGCCCGGCGATTCCGGTGATTGTTGCGGTCGCGAAGATCGCTCCGCCAGAGAGGATGTTGCGGCCTGTCAACGAAAGGAGCAGGCTCACAAACGAGAGAGCGACTGTGGCCAATCCCGTCCACATGTGGCTTGTCATCGCTTTTCCAGCGAAATCTTCTTCCACCATCAGTAAGTATCCAACCACTGTCGCGGCAATTGCCCCGAGAAATGAGGTCCACAGCATGAGGGGGAGAGCGCTCGCGAGGTGCTTGAATTTACCGCCAGGAAGCCACATCAGGATGACGACGAGACAAGCGAGCAGAATGATGCCGATGGGGAGGTGAACGATGAGGGCGTGGAATCGTCCGATAAAGTTAAGAAAGCCACCGCCGGTCTCATCGGCGTCGCGATAACCGATCCAGGTTGCGATGATCAGAAGCGCCCAGGCGATTCCGAGACCTGTCGCAATCCAGATAGCTCGACGATTTTTCGGGGATTTTCGGCTCACAAAGCCACTCATACTCTAAAGATGGGACGTCTCGAATGGCGGTCAATTGCCGCAAAAGCGGTCAAAATCGCGCCGTAATGTCAGGAAATGCCTCAAAAGCTTCTTTTTTGCTCAATTTCTCATTTCCAAATCTGAGGGAGCGGCAGGGAATCGAGATTGCGAGAACTTCGGTTAAGCGCTAAAGATCGCCCCCTCCGCATCGCGCATTCTAAATCTACCACCGTCTGCCGAATGAAATCTAACGCCAATCTCGAATCTCATCTCTATTTTATGGGGATTTGTGGGACGGCGATGGGATCGATCGCGGCGGCTTTTCGAGATGCCGGTTATCGAGTGACCGGATCGGACTCTTCGGTTTATGATCCGATGAAATCCTTTCTCGAGGGCCGCCAAATTGCCATCCTGAATGGGTACGACGCCGGGAATCTACCCGATGATGCTGCTTATTACGTGATTGGCAACGCCCAGAGCCGAGGAAACCCGGAGGTGGAAGAGGTGCTGAGCCGACGTCTCCACTACGTTTCGATGCCGGAATTGCTCCGCGAAACCATTTTGAGGGGGCGGAGAAACTACGTCGTGAGCGGGACTCACGGCAAGACGACGACCTCCTCAATGCTCGCCTGGCTTTTTGAATCAGGGGGCATGGATCCGAGTTTTGTGATCGGAGGTCTGCCCGGGAATTTCGGACAGGGAGCTCGTTTTACTGACTCCGATATCACCGTTCTGGAGGGAGATGAGTATGACAGTGCGTTTTTCGATAAGCGCTCCAAGTTCATCCACTACCTACCCGAAGTCGCGATCGTCAATAACATCGAATTCGATCATGCCGACATTTTTCGCGATCTCACCGCCGTGAAGCGCACCTTTGGACACATGGTGCGGTTGATTCCGGAAACGGGACTTGTTTTGCTAAACGGTGACGATAAAAATTGTCGTGACGTCTATGCCGCCGAGGGCGCCTCTCCGGCCAAGAAGATCGGTTTCGGTGATCACTGTGACACTCGAATCGAAGAGGTCGATTACGGCGTCGCGGGCAGCGAGTTCACGATTGAAGGCGAGCGCTACTACGTCCCGCTGAATGGCGAATTCAACGTCAGGAATGCGGCAATGGCGGTCACCGCAGCCCGCTTCGCCGGCCTCAGCCCGGAGAGACTTCGCACTGGCCTGGCGGATTTCGAAGGGGTCAAGAGGCGGCAGGAGATTCGTGGCGTGACTTCCCGCCAGATCACCATCGTCGACGATTTTGCGCATCACCCCACAGCCATTCGGGAAGCTATCGCGGGTATGCGAAAGCGCTTCGAAGGCGCTCGATTGTGGGCCGTCTTCGAACCACGATCGAACACGACCCGGAGAAAGGTTTTTCAGGAATCGCTTCCTGATGCCCTTGCAGAGGCTGACGGCGTTTGTCTTGCCAAGGTCGCCCGAGCTGATCAGCTGAAAGAATCGGAGCGCCTCGACCCAGATCTGGTGATGCAAACCATCCGGGACAGAGGATTGCCCGCTTTTTATGAGGAGGATGCCAATGCGATCGTTTCGCGATTGGAG
>JBCCBR010000473.1:0-3226 GCA_039033935.1 Verrucomicrobiota bacterium | reverse complement strand
TGACTCGATCACGGTCGCACCTGCGCAGACCCTGACCGATCGGGAATACCAGAAAATGCGAGACGCGTCTTTCGCGATTATTCGAGAAATCGGGGTCGAGACCGGCGGATCAAACATTCAGTTTTCTGTAAAGCCTGCTGACGGCCGCTGCATCGTCATCGAGATGAACCCGCGTGTGTCTCGCTCATCGGCGCTCGCCTCGAAAGCGACTGGTTTCCCCATTGCCAAGATCGCCGCGAAGCTCGCTGTCGGCTACACCCTCGACGAGATTCGCAACGACATCACGCGCGAAACACCAGCGAGTTTTGAGCCGACGATCGATTACTGCGTCGTCAAAATTCCGCGGTTCACCTTCGAGAAGTTCCGCGACGCTGACGCGACCCTCACGACCCAGATGAAGAGCGTGGGCGAAGCGATGGCGATTGGGCGCACCTTCAAGGAGGCCATGCAAAAGGCGCTCCGTTCGCTCGAGACGGGTCGATTTGGATTCGGTGGTGACGGAAAGGACGGCAATCCTGATATCAGCTACATTCGCGAGCGACTGGCAACGCCTAACGCCGAGCGGATTTTCTTCATCCGGCTTGGTTTCGAGGCTGGTCTTTCGCTGGAGGAGATCCATCGACTCAGCGGGATCGACCCCTGGTTCCTCCGCAACCTCGAAGATCTTCTCGAGAAGGAAGCTGCTCTCGGAACAGACCTGGATTCTCTCGATTTTCGGGCAGCGAAACGCCTCGGTTTTTCGGATCCTCAGATCGCGCACCTCACGGGGTCAACCTGGGACGAAGTGCGCGAAAAGCGCAAGGCTGCTGGGGTCGTTCCGACCTATCGTCTCGTCGATACCTGTGCGGCCGAGTTCGAAGCCTACACCCCCTATTATTATTCGACCTACGGAATTGAGAACGAAGCTCGTGGCGGTGACAAACGACGAGTCATGATCCTCGGGGGAGGCCCCAACCGGATTGGTCAGGGTATCGAGTTCGACTACTGCTGTGTCCACGCCAGCTTCGCCCTCAAAGAACTCGGATTCGAGACCATCATGGTCAATTCGAATCCCGAGACGGTGTCGACGGATTACGACACGAGCGACAAACTCTACTTCGAGCCGCTCACCCTCGAGGACGTCCTCAACATCTATGAGCAGGAAGAATGCTGGGGCATCATCGTTCAATTCGGTGGGCAGACCCCGCTCAACCTCGCGGCGGATCTCGAGCGCCACGGATGTCGCGTCATCGGGACTTCGCCCAAGTCAATCGAGCAGGCGGAGGATCGAAAATACTTTTCAGCGCTGCTCGATCAGCTCGGCTTGAAGCAGGCACCGGCCGGGACCGCGACTTCGGTCGAAGGCGCCATCGCAGTTGCGCAGGAGATTGGTTATCCTGTCTTGGTGCGGCCATCTTTCGTCCTTGGCGGGCGCGCCATGATGATTGTCTACAACGACGAAGAGCTGGCTCTTTACATGGAAAGCGCAGTCGACGCCAGCCCCGAGCGCCCCATTCTGGTCGACCAGTTTCTGGAGGATGCGACTGAGGTCGACGTCGACTGTATCTCCGATGGAGACACCTCGGTGGTCGGAGCAATCATGGAGCACATCGAGGAGGCGGGGATCCACTCTGGTGACAGCGCCTGTGTCATCCCGCCGTTTTCACTCTCCGAATCGATCAAGGAGCAGATAGCACAGGCAGCCAAAGATCTTGCCAAGGCGCTCGAAGTGCGCGGACTGATGAACATACAGTTCGCTGTGAAAGACGAGGAGCTGTTTGTGATCGAGGTCAATCCACGCGCCTCCCGGACGGTACCGTTCGTTTCAAAGTCGATCGGAGTCCCGCTCGCCAAACTGGCCGCCAAGGTGATGGCTGGGGAAAAGCTGGTCGATCTCGGATTCACCGAGGCCGTGATGCCTCCTCACGTCTCCGTCAAAGAGGCGGTTTTCCCGTTCTCGAAATTCCCAGGTATCGACATCAGCCTCGGCCCTGAGATGAAATCGACAGGCGAGGTCATGGGCATCGATCAGGATCTGGGGATGGCTTACGCAAAGTCCCAGATGGCGGCTTCGGCACCACTCCCTCTGAAGGGCAATCTATTTATCAGTGTGAAAGATGGCGACAAAGACGAGGCGGTGAAACTCGCCCGAGAATTTCATGAGATCGGTTTCGCGCTCTACTCGACGTCGGGCACGGCAGCTCGCCTAACTGAGGAAGGTATCCCGGTGACGCGGCTACCGAAGTTGGCAGAGGGGCGACCGAACGCCCTTGATATGATCAAAAACGGCGAAATCGCGATGGTGATCAACACGCCCTCGGGAAAGGTGCCACGTCGAGACGAAGTCCGGATCCGCAGCGGCGCGCTCGCAAATCGTGTCCCGGTGATTACGACGATGCGTGGAGCGCGTGCCTGCGCGGGAGCGATCAGCTCCCTCAGTTCTCAGGCCCTCGGGGTGAAGCCGCTTCAGGCTTATCATCCGCAGCTCGGAAAATAATTGTTCAATTTTTCACTTGTGTTCGTTTGACTGGTAAGTAAGGTGGCTCGCGCCAACGTCGAGCTATGAGCACCCAGTCCACTGTCCTGAACCGAGCCAAAGATCCAGTCGCCGAAGTTGCAGCGACTCCCGAGACCCGAGCAGAAGATCGGTCAATCCAGTCCGAGAGTGAGGAGACGTTCGTTCTCGAAAGCGGTGAGTTTTGGGAATTGGAGTTTGCGGAAAGCATCGGAACCGGACGTGAGATTCAGCCGGGTCAAGAAGCCGAGAAGGTAACGCCAAAAGCCAACTTGCTGGATGGTCAGACTCGCTCTGGATATGAGCCGGAAGTGATTGAGCAGGTTTGGCAATTCGCTCGCCGGGTCGAGGGGATCGACTGCTCACTCTGGAGGCAGGATGAGTCGGGGGAGTGGATCTACCGGCTCGATTACGGAAATCGCCATTCACGATTTGGTTGGGAAATTTTCGACCCCGGCATCGGTCGTCACCGTCAGGGAATAACCACGATGCGTCCGCTCCATTGGCAGAGCTTTCTCCGCGAGCACCAAGTTGCGTAGCATTCCCAAAATATTGTAATTTTAGAAGGCTGAGGGCAACGTATCTCTAATTTAGCGTTTGGGGCATGTCTGGTAAGGAGGTATCAACTGTCTCTGAACGACTCTCAGCTGCTTCCTTTTCCTCCTGCAGTGCGTCTATTTTCGATTGGGCAGCTGCAATCTCCGCTTCGTGTTTTTTCTGCTTTGCTTTTTC
>JBCCBR010000472.1:0-3230 GCA_039033935.1 Verrucomicrobiota bacterium | reverse complement strand
GCGTTCTTTCCAGCAGCTGAGGCTTCGAGCAACGCCATGGTATCGCCCGAGCCGTGGACGATCATCCACTCCTCTTCACCATTGTTCGAGACGATGGCGTCATCGGCCATAGTCCCTTGATCGGTCAGGACCGAGAGATACGCCGCCTGACCCGGGGCGATCCGGCTGATATCGCGGGTGGTGAGATGATCGAGCACCAGGGCGGCATCGGGCCCGCGCACGTTTGCCATTCCCTGCCTCAGCAATCGATTCACAACTTGTTTGAACGAGAGGTCTAGCGTCCTGCTCTGCTCTTTAAGAAAGTCTGCGATATCATCATCGATTGTGAGCGTCGTCCTCATATATCACCATGATGTTCCAAAAGTTGATGTCAAGATGCTTTCAATAGCAACTAAAGAGGGAATAGAATCGAGATAGGGCCCCGTGGAGCTGCGGGGCAGACGACCCCTGTTCTTCGACACGGCCGTCAACCTCGCCTCCAGAAAGGTTTCGAAAGACGGATCTACCTCGGTTTCGCAATGCCGATGGGTCTCCCGGACCCGCGAAGACAAAGGCGACTTCTCGCTTAGTCGACGCGGTAGAGATGGGTCCGAGTCCGCAGGATCAATGAGCTGCCGGTAACAGCCGGTGAAGCCATAAATCCGGCGTCGAGGTGATTTTCAGCAACGACTTCGTAGCTCTTTTCTGCCTTAAGAACGGTGCAGAGCCCCTCTTCGTCGAAGGCATAGACGTTTTGGCCATCGGTCAGCATCGAGGCGGAATAGTCTCCCCCGGCGCGCTCGGCCCAGAGTTTTTCGCCGGTGGCGGGATCGACGCAGCTCGCAACGCCATCGTTTACCCAGAACAGCAAGCCGCCGGCGAGAACCGGGCTGGATCGTTTGGGCGTCCGCTTGAGCTGCTTCCACTCGACATGACTTTCGGTAATATCTCCGCGAGATTCGGGATCGAGACGCACCGCCCAGACTTCTGCTTTGCCGAGGCCAGTGTTGATGTAAACCAAGCCGGTCTCAGGACTGTAGACCGAACGCGACGAGGGAGAGTGCGTTGGATAACGGACACTCCAGATCGGCTCGCCCGTGTCAGGATTGTAAGCCCAGGCCGCTTTTGCTCCATTGCAGATCATGTGCGTGGTTCCGCCAACCGAGACGAAAATCGGCGTGCTGTAAGCCTTTCGCATATCTCCGCTGTTGGCTGGGATTCCGTCTTTTTCATCATCGAACTGGGTTTCTCGATCTCGCCGCCAGAGCGTTTCGCCAGTGTCTTTATCGAGCGCAACAAAGTATTGCTGATCGGCTCCTTCCATTGTCAGAATTACGGTATCCTTCCAGTCGACCAGTGATGAGGCAGCGCCTCGCCAATGGCTGCAGGTGAGGTCCCGTCGCTGCCAGAGAATCTCAAAGCTCGCGGTATCGAGACAAATCGTTCCGTAGCTCCCCCAATGGAGGAAGACTCGCCCTCGCTCCAAAACTCCCGTGCTGGAGGCATAGGTATTGATTGGATTCGCGAGTGGTTCCGGATTATCAACCGTGATGAAAACCCGGTCGGCGATGATCTCCCCGGTCGCAACATCGATACAGAGCGCTGAGAGCTGGGTGCCGTCTTCAGTTGCGGTGGTGACCCAGATTTTGCCCTCCCCGATCAGCGGAGTCGACCAACCCAGTCCATGGATTGGTGTCTTCCAGGTGACGGTCTCTTCGCTCCATTCAGTCGGCAGTGGAGAATCGACAGTGCCATCTTGGTTCGGACCCCGAAATTCCGGCCACGATATTTCGGCAGCTCCGGCTGCTGAAGCCAAGCAGAGACCGGCGATGAGGAAAGGATGCTTCATGATCGAAAGAAAATGACAACTCACATTCAAGAGACTGTTGAAATAATGAACCCGCTTGGCTTCGCAGCTGATTGATCGGCTGGCGAGATGTGATTTTTATTGATAGCCATAGCTCTCAATAAAGCTCATCTCCTAAGGAGCAAAGTCCCACGGCTCGGTTGGCATTCCCATCGCTTCCAGAAAGGCCCCGGCGCTGAACGCGATAAAGAGATCCCCGTCCCCCTGACCAAAGCGGGTTCGATTGTAAAGCGCGCCCATAGCTGGAATCGTCGAGCTGGCCGTCTCGCCGAGAAGCTCGATTGCGCGACAGGCGCGCAAAGCGGTGTGCCACTGCGGATTCATGATATCCGTTTGGAGCACGCTCAGAGCAGTGGCTCGGTGAGAGTCTGACGCCGCCGCCAACCAAGAGGCGACTTCAATGCGGACTGATGGCGCGATGTCTTCAAGATAGTCGACCACCTTGTCGTGGACTTCGGCATCATCAAAAAATCCATTCCTGAGGGCGACAACCGTCCAGTAGCGGATTGGAACGTCCCCGTAGATCAGCTCTTCAATCAAAAAATCGGCATCGGTCGCGGTCCCAACCCGATCAGCGGCTTCCCATACCAGCTCAAGATCAGGACGATGATTTGTCTTACCATCGATGATGTCGAGGAGGACGGCCTCTTCCTCCTGGATCTGATCGATCACGTAACTTTCAGGGAGGACTCCAGTATCTCCAATTCGCAGCCTCTCAGCCTGAAAGACCTTGCGGAGTTCTTCGAGCGCCTCCGTTTCCTGAGGCGACATTTCGCCAGCCAAGAGGTTACTCACATTGTGAGGATCGGCCGCGAGATCGTAGAATTCCTCAATCGTGCGCGTCGGCCCCATAAAGCCGAGCTGGGCAGCAGTCAGCTCCGTGCCTTTTGTCGCAAGCTCCCGAGCTAAGTCCTGCCGGATTTCACCGAGATCGGAAAAGACACTCGGCTGCATCCAGGAGAGATGGGGATGGTAGTTTCGAATGTAGAGATAGCGCTGCGTCCGGACAGAGCGCGAAAGATCGAACACCTCGTCAATACGATCGCGAAATCCGTAAACGAACTCACGGGGTTCCGCTGGCTCCGCTCCAAGGAAAGTCTGACCCTGAAAGTGTTCAGGAGCCTCCAAACCGGCCAGGGCGAGAAGGCTTGGTGGAAAATCGACAAAGGTGACGAGGTCATCGACCGTCTCACCCGCGGCTGCCGGAGCGAGATGTTGGAACTTCTCAGGAAACCGAATGATAAGGGGGACCTGCATGCCGCTATCATGCAACAGCCGCTTGTGCCGCGGCATTCCTGAACCGTGATCCGAATAAAAGAAGACGATCGTGTTTTCCGCGAGCCCGTCTTCCTCGAGCTGAGCGAGCAGTTGCCCGACGGCCGAG
>JBCCBR010000471.1:0-3232 GCA_039033935.1 Verrucomicrobiota bacterium | reverse complement strand
TCGGCAGAATCAGAATATATCCGATTTCATTTGTTCGAAACAGATGATCCATGATAAAGTATCAGGGTAGGAACACATTCAGCCCTGAGGAATCGGGGTTCGGTTTTTAAATGACCGGGTCGGGCTGATGGAAGGATCGTCCGTGGGGGGGAGATCTCAAGTTGGTTCGGCTCGGTCGCTTTCCCGAGCTGGTGGCCTCGTTCCGTACGGTCATTGTTCGCAAAAGCTCTGGAGCAGTTTTTCCGAAAAATGTTTCAGAAGTGTGACTTTGCCCGCCGCCTTATGGTCTACACGCGTAGTTGAACGTAGACGACGCTCCCTCCCCCCCTTTTTTGAAGGGTGCGTCGGCTAGTTCTACTGCTCCCCTCCCCTCGATCACCTCCTCCGCGAGACGATCCTTCCAGTCAGCCTGACTAGAACTTCCCCCTTAAGGCGGTGCACCTTGAATGAGGTGCATCGCCGGTTTCTTTATAGGGTGCCTGCATTATCGCGTGATCGGCATTCGTCTTCGGAAATCTCGATGGCATACTCTTCGCTGAGAGAGCGAAGTCGGCTACACACCTGAATCGCCAGATTTTTGAGGATGACAGCAGCTGTAGCAGGCGCTCGAGCGAGCAGATGATCGAACTCTGAAGGCTGCAGGACGAGAAGAGTCGATGCCTGCACGGCCTGGGCAGAGGCACTTCGGGGCAGCTCCTGCAGCAGGGAGAGTTCCCCAAAGGCTTGTCCTTCCCGCACAACGGTAAGGGGCGGTTCGACGCCATTGATCCGTATTTCAATTGCACCCGAAAGCACTAAGAAGAGGGCTTCACCTGAACTTTCCTGCTCAAAAACCATCGCACCAGGCTGGTAGCTGGCTTCGTGGAGACACTCCAGGACTTCTCCGATCTGAAGATCAGTGAGGCCTTTGAAGAGAGCGATCCTGCGAATGGCATCATCAAACTGGTGGCCGCGACTTGCTGCCAGCACATTTTTCTCTCCGGCTCGGCAAACAGCTTTGAATTTTTCGATCAGTTTCCAGGCAGAGAGGCTCGGTTCCATCCGCAGTTTCACCATCCGGACCACATCGAGACGCTCACCCATCACATAAACCATCGACGGCGCGTAAACGACAGGCGCAAATCCAAGTAGGTGGAGAGATTGCTGGAGCCGGGTCGCGTGGGCATTGACATCAATACTGAGGTATCGCGGATCGAGCTCGTCCTCGAAACGCTCGATGGCCATTTCAAGCAGAGTTCCGCGTGATTGATCATCCGTCGCAACGAATTCAAAGAGGTTCGCCTTTCTCTCGACGGCATCCCAAGTGAAACCGAGACCTCCGACGACGACATCACTGTGGGCGAGGACGAGGTAGCGGGCATCGTGTTGCTTCAATTTCAAGATCCCGTGCTCAAGTCGGAACGAGCCGAAGACCTCAGGATTGAGGAAGCGGTCGCGACTCAGCCGCAGGACTCGCAGTCGCTCGCGTCCTTGCATTTCGCGCAGCTCATAGGCGTTTCGATTGCGATCGACTGGATATGGATCGGGCTGTGAAACCACCGAGCAGTCGACCGGCAGCTCGCATTGCTCCAAGGCCATCGCCGCTAGTTCATATACTTGAGGAATCACCACAGGTCGTCCTCGCCGGAGCGCGCGCGCGTTCTCTCCGATTCGACAGACAAATATCGCTGTTTCGTAATCACCGGTATCATAGGCCAGAGGCTCAATCCCGACAGGCTGGAATCCCGCTCGCTCAAGAATGACCTGCGAACCGACGTGAACCGTGCGGCATTCGCCAAAGGCAAAATCGCCGAACTGCTCAGCAACCTCTCCCACCGCATTGACGAGTCGTGTGCCGAGGTCTTTGCCACGAGCGTCGGGGTGAACAACGAGCCGACCTATTTCGGAGACGAGATCATCGGCGTCTCCGACATTAATCATAACCGCAGCCGAGCCGAGCAACCGACCGTTTTCGTCGGCAGCGACATACCAACGAATGTCTGAATCGAACACTCCGCGTTTGATCCACTCGGTATCGTAGAACTCACGGAACGGGTAATCCTCACCATAGACGTCAAGGTAAAGTTGAGCCACTTGGTCGACGTCGTGCTCGGCGACGAGGCGAATGGAGATGTCGTCGGTCATTTCCTGTTTAGAATGGGACGGTTCAGGATAAATGCGATTCAGCGAGTTGTTCAATAACCGGTAACCTTCCCTCTTCCGATAAAAACCGTCCCTGAACCGTCTCAGGATTTTTTCTGAATTCGATTTTGGAATGGAGCGTCTGCCTGGAATGAAAATTCTACTTTTGTTCCTCACCATGCTTCCGCTCGCAGCCATCGCCGGTTCGAACGAGGCCATCATCACCGGGCAATCTGGTTCTGGGCGCACTGAGATTCGCCTCAGCGTCCAAGACATTTCCGGCTCGGTGAATTCGATCAGCCTGTCGATTGACGGAGAAAGTTACGAGATGAAGTCTTTCGAGTCTGAGACTGTCGTGGTCGATCGAGATCGCGGTGTCTTCGTCCTGGTAGCAAGAGAAGGGTCGAAGGAAGTCCAGTTCTGGATGATTCCGGATTCGCTGCGACTCGTCGGTGAGAGCGACAACAGCGAGTCATGGGAATTTCGGGCGATCGTCCGCGCGACTGATCCGCGGGCGGAAAAGCAGGGCTTGTTTGCGCCGGACATTGAGCTGATCTGCAAGCTCGACTACGAGATCTGAGATTCACCACCCTCCACCGAAATTAGTAGGCGGTATCGATAGTTTCTCTTTGCGAGCAATTTGGCAGTCTTTAGAGTACGGACGTTGCCCGCCTTGGTGACTGATCCTGTTCTCGCCTGCCATGCCTGACCCATTTGTTCACCTCCACCTTCATACCGAATACTCCACCCTCGATGGGGCTGTTCGAATCAAGGATCTAATCAAGAAAGTCGAACGCGCCAAGATGCCAGCGGTCGCGATGACTGATCATGGCAATATTTTCGGGGCGATCGATTTTTACCAAGCGGCGACGAGCGCCGGGGTCAAGCCAATCATTGGTTGTGAGGCCTATCTGACGCCGCCGGGAGTGGCCTTGACCGATAAAAAAGCCGAACCAGTCGCTGTGGCTGGCGGGGCTCGAGTGAAGAAAAAGCGAAACTCTCATCTGACCCTCCTCGCGGCGACCAATCAGGGCTACGAAAACCTGATGAAGCTCACCAGCATCGCCCACCTAGAGGGGATGTATTACAAGCCTCGCATCGACAAAGAGAC
>JBCCBR010000470.1:0-3241 GCA_039033935.1 Verrucomicrobiota bacterium | reverse complement strand
CTATGAGGGGGACTTGTTTCCGAGTGACCCGGAGCAGGCTGAAATTTGGCTGAAACGAGCGGTCGGCCGGGAAGATCCCCTTGGCTTTTACTTTTACGGCAATCTTGTCGAATTAAAACGGCGTCGCGATGGTAATCAGGAGAGCGAGAGCTTGCCCGAAAGCTACTGGAATGTGGTTCACAGAGGCCTCACTGAAACGAAAGCTGACGGGCATGTCCTCGAGGCTCTCAGCCATCTCCATTTGGAGGGTTTGGGGGACCTCACCCCAGATCCTGAAAAGGCCTTTCAGCTCAGTCTGCAGGCATCGGAATATGAATTGCCGCGTCCCTGGTTACGGCTCGGCTCTTTTTACGAAGAAGGTATTGGGGTGGAGCGATCCGACGAAAAAGCGTTTCAATGCTACCTTCGCAGCGCGCAGCTGGGCAGCAGTATTGGGAGCTATCATCTCGGTCGATGCTACATCAACGGCATCGGTGTCCAGCCAGACCGAGTTCTCGGCCTCGCCTGGCTTGCTCGCAGTGCTGAAAAAGGTCATCCGCACTCTTACCTTGCTCTCGAACAACTCCTCGATCTCGGTGCTGCGACGATTAGCTCCGCTCCCAACCTGATCAGTAGCCGGGATCAGCAATTTGCTGAGACGCGGCCGAAAGATGCGCTGGTCAAAGTCCCGGTCGATGAATCGGCCTTTTGGCTAGGTAAGGTGATTGAAGAGCGCGCCGCCCGCTATCGTCTTGAAATCGTTTCCGTGCATCCTGCTGCCGAGCCGCTCGGCCCGAGTTCTAGCACAGGACAGCTCCCACTCTCAGACGCCGATCTTGGAGAATCCCGCTGGGTCTGGGTCGAAGCGGTTGTTGATCTGGAAAAGTGATTTTCCTGCCCGCGAACACTCCAGCGTTCACTCAGCGAAGAACGCTCTGACTCGTTTTACTTTTGTATCGCAGCTTCGTAGCCGACCCGCAGAGCCTCTTCGTGAGCGCGACGGGTAATCTCCGTGCGGTGGCCAAACGGGGTGCCATCGTCTCTCAGGTAGGTTCGACGCGCGCGACCATCGAACCAGGCATCGTTTGCGTGAGTGCCAAGCAGCTGGCATTTGAAAATTCCAACGAGGTAGGGAGTCTCCATCGCCGCGACCATCCAGGCGGCCGCGTCCTCGGCGGCGCGCTCTTCGGAGCGGATCTCCCCCCGCTCGGTCTGGAAGGTCTTCCCGAGGCTGAAAGGAGCCGCCCAGTCGACCATCAGCATCGGCTTGTCGCCAATCAGAGCCGCTTCGTGATCGTAACCGCCACGCTGAAAATCTTGCCATTCGGGTGGGCGTTGCGGTGACAAGATTAGGGCCTGAGTGCAAAAGACATCGACCTGCCTCCCGACCGCCGCGATCACTTCATCGGGGGCGCTTCGCAGGTAAAAGCGCTCACCAAAAAAGAGGTGATTCGGTGCTGCCGCTGCGACTGCTGACCGCAGTTCCTGGTAGAGGGTGTCGGCGACCTGACCGAGAAATTCGTCGTCGCTGTGGCCTGCTTTGCGAGCAGATTCGAGGGCGATTCGTCCTGGTGCCCCCGGTGGGAGTGCTTCGTAAAAGCCGATCCGGCGCTCATCCCAGATCGGTAAATCGGCACAGGCGACCCCGAGCACGAATCGGTTTTCGCGGAATTCCTCACCTTGTTCCTCGAAGCTGCGGTGGATTCGATCCACTACGTCCGGATCAAAGACATCGAAGGCGAACTTGCTCGGAAAAGGGAATCGCAAGTTGGCCACCCAGGGGAGCCGATCTTTGATCTCCGGGGCGATCGGATGATAAGCCTCACCAGAATTGAGACCGAGCTCGGCCATCGCCTCGATCAGGAACTCGGCAGCCTCTTCTCGTGAGCCACCAAATCGATCGAGCAAGCCCATCTCTTTGGCTTGTCGGTCGAGATACTTGCCGACATGATTCGCCCCCAGCGCGAGGTAGCCGTGCCCGTCGGGGGTCACAAAGACCCATCGCCCCTGCATTTTTTCAGTTCGAAACCAGCCGGTCGCCTCGGTCTTGATCGCAAGCAGTCCGCCATACTGATCCGTCGCCGTGAGATCGATTTCATCAGCCGTTGCTTGATAAAGCGATAGGATGGTCAAGGCCGTGACGAGGGTTGAAGTCTTCATGGGCAAAGTGAAGTGCGTGAGGCAGTTGCAGAAGGCAATAGCGCACGCTCGATGGGTTTGCTCATAAATCGTGAAGGCGTATCTGCCTGCTTTCCCGAAAGCTGCGTCCTTCTTGGGGGATTATCCGATACCCCATTTAGATCGCTTTCAGTAAATGTCTTGCTGGCAAAGCTCCCCGGCCCGGTATTTTTTAGGTTAAAAAAGACACGCGCCGAATTTTTGATGACATATCAATTCTCGATCGCGATCCTTTCGCTGATCACTTTATGGACAAAGAAAGAGCTTCGACGCAGAAAGGATTTCTCGGCTTGGTCGAGCGGACTGGGAACCGACTCCCCGATCCGGTCTTCATCTTCGTCTACCTCATCGGCATTCTCCTGTTGATTTCGATGCTTTGCTCTTGGGCAGGTGTCTCCGCAGCTCACCCGACCCAGCTCGCAGAAGATGGCTCCGGCCCTCTCATTCTCACCGCCAAGAGTCTCCTTTCGCCGGAGAACATCCAGGCTTTCTGGACGGAGATGCCAAAGACCTTCACCCACTTTCATCCGCTCGGTTATGTCTTGGTGGTCATGTTAGGTGCCGGTGTCGCGGAGCGCTCCGGACTTTTTGCTAGTGGAATCAAGTACACGATGCGTCGGGCCCCGAAGCGGTTGCTGACCCCCACCGTCGCGCTCGTCGCGATGCTCTCGAATCACGCGGCTGACGCCGGCTATGTTGTCGTCATCCCGCTGGCGGCGATCATTTTCGCTGCGGCGGGGCGTCACCCTTTCGCAGGCATTGCCGCCGCCTTTGCCGGAGTGTCGGGTGGATTTTCGGCGAACGTGGCTCCGGGCCAGCTCGATGCCCTGCTTTTTGGTGTGACCGAAGCAGCGGTCGAGGCAGCCAGGCTTGATGCGGCCTGGACCATGAACATCGCGGGGAACTGGTTTTTCATCATCGCATTGCTGGTGATCTATCTGCCCGTGATTTGGTTTGTGACCGATAAGGTCATCGAGCCGCGACTCGGTAAATGGATTCCAAGCGATGAGCATCGGGATAGCTTTGGCGAAGAAGATAAGCCGTTGACCCCTGCTGAGAAAAAAGGTCTGGGCCGCGCTGGGCT
>JBCCBR010000469.1:0-3249 GCA_039033935.1 Verrucomicrobiota bacterium | reverse complement strand
TTTTTGCCAGGGTAGGGAAGATGTCGACCGTGGCAGCTGGCTCGTCAGTAATCTGAGGAGCGATCTCAGCCGGCCACTCGATGATGCCGGGGACACGAAGGCCGCCTTCGAAGAGTGTGTTTTTAGCGCCGCGGAGCCCACCCATCGCGGCGCCGTCCCCGGTGTTGCTGAGACCGCCGTTGTCGGAGCAATACCACACCAGTGTCTGGTCGGTGATTCCCAATTCGCGAAGCCCTGTTCGGAGGGTGCCGATGCTGCGATCAAGCGCGACGATCTCGCCGAGATGGTGCTGTGTCCGGCTGTCGAGATCGGCAAAGGGGGCGCGGTCGGCTTCGCTCGCGATCATCGGATCGTGCGGCGAGCCATACCAGATCACGGAGAAGGTCGGCTGGTTTGTCTCGGCAATCGTTTTTTTGATCCAGGCGACTGCATCATCGACGATGATCTCGGAAGAGTCGCCCGAGACTTCGGTAAAGGATCCTCCGAGGGCATTGATGAGAGGATCTCGGTCAAAAAAGTTGGTCAGGGTGCTCCAATAAGTAAACCCGAAGTGCCCGGGATGATGCGTATCGTCCGCCAGCACGGGAACCCCAGGGCCGCGAAGTCCATTGAGGTGCCACTTCCCAAAATGGGCGGTCGCATACCCGGCATCGCGGAGGGCCTGGGCAATGGTTTTTTCCTGAAGGCGAAGCGGAAATCCATGAGTCTCGACTCCAGTGCGGTCGTTGCTGCGTCCTGTCAGGACAGTGGCGCGGGTCGGTGAGCAATTTGACGCTCCGGCGTAGAAGCGTTCGAAGCGGAGGCCGCTTGCGGCCATTGCATCGAGGTTTGGCGTTTTGAGGTGAGGGTGATTGCGATAGCCGACTTGGCCCCAGCCCTGGTCGTCTGCCATCACGAGGATGATGTGGGGAGGGTCTTCCACTGCTTGCGACTGGGTTAAGAGTAATCCCGCGAAGAGCGCAAAAAGGTAATGGAGGAGTCTTGTCATGAGGAAAGGGGAAGGCGACGGGTAGAGCATGCAACGATTCATGATTTTGACCTGGGGCGCAGTGGTGTCGATTTTTCTTCTTGCCGAGACTGTTTCAGAGGAAGCGGCGACCGGTGGTGAGGCAGGTGAATGGGAGGTGCTTTTTGACGGCAGCGACCTCATGCATTGGAGAAACTATCAGGCAGAGGATGTCGACGAGAAGTGGAAAATCATCGATGGAGCGCTCACCCTGACCGCCAAGGGAGGCGGGGATTTGATCACGCGAGAAAAGTATGGAGCCTTCGAGCTTGAACTGGAGTTTCGAATTTCTCCGAAAGGAAACAGTGGTCTGATGTATCACGTCACCGAAGAAGGCAAGAAGTCTTGGAACAGCGGTCCAGAGATTCAGATTATTGATGATGTCGCGGCGAAAGATGGTCAGAAGTCGGGTTGGCTTTATCAGCTGTATCGTGCAGAGACAAATGCTTCAAAGCCGGCCGGTGAGTGGAATACCCTCCGGATCCGCATTTCGCCGGATGGCTCTGTCCACGAATTGAATGGCGAGAGGTATTTTGAGTATGTGAAAGGCTCGGAAGACTGGGATCGACGTGTCGCGGCGAGCAAATTCTCGAAGTTTCCGTTTTTTGGGAAGGCAAGCGAGGGCCACATCTGCCTACAAGACCATGGCAACGTGGTCAGCTTTCGAAATATCCGGGTCCGGCGTCTCGATTGAGGCGGGATCACATCTTTTTCGCGGCAGCCTCGGCGAGCTCGCTGCGCTCGCCTCTTTCGAGCGCGACGTGGGCGCTGAAAGATTCCTGGCGCAGTTTGTCGCGGGTGTAGACGAGCCCGTTGCTCAAGCGATCGACGTAGGGGTTGTCGATCTGAGCGGGATCGCCGATCAGAACGAGCTTGGAGCCTTTCGCCATTCGCGTGACGATGGTCTTGGCCTCAAGTGGGGTCAGTTGTTGAGCCTCGTCGAGGATGAAATACCGATTCGGAATCGAGCGTCCCCGGATGTAGCAAAGTGCTTCGATTTCGACGAGGCCGCTCTCGAGCAAAGGATCGTAGATTTTGCCGACGGGAGCGGCTGCTTCGGGTCCCTGCTTGCGAGCTTTGCCGGCCCGCTTCTTCGAAGGCGGCTGGTCGGGAGTGAGGATGAACTCAAGCGCGTCGTAGATTGGCTTGAGCCAGGGATCGAGCTTCTCTTCGAGAGATCCCGGCAGGAATCCGAGTGTGTCGCCCATCGGGATGACGGGTCTGCTCACGGTGACTCCATTGTAATGGCCCCCAAAAGTAGCCTGAAGAGCGGAGGCGACCGCGAGGAGGGTCTTGCCGGTTCCAGCCTGTCCGTAGCATGTGACCAGCGAAATGCTGGGGTCGAGCAAGGAATCGAGAAAGCAATGCTGGGCGAGATTCAGCGGGCGCAGCGGAGTGCCTCGCTGGATTCGAATCTGGTCAGGCACTCGCAGCCTCACCAGCTCGCCCTTGGCAGATACGCGAGCCGGCATGGTCTGCTTACTGCCCGACTGAAGCAACACGTAGTCGTTTGGAAACACTCCATCAGGAAGTTCAGCAACGAGACTACCCGAGCTGGCGAACCGCTGCAGTTCGTTTGGCTTGACCGCGAGGACAATAGGTTGGCCGTCATTGACTCGAGCAAGGTCGACCTTGTCGTTTTGATAGTCATCGCAGGCCAGCCCAAGGGCGTGCGCTTTGAGCTGCAGATTGAGGTCTTTGGTGACCAGAACAGCGGGGGAGGGGTTCGCTGCGGCAACAGCCCGGGTGCAGAGGAGAATGCGATGGTCGTTCGAATGCGTGTCCCTCAAGATCTCGGCAAGCTCCTCGACCGCCGCATATCGTTTTGTGTGAGAAAGGTGCCCCGGCACCAGCCGAACACTGCCACCACCCTCGGTCGGAATGCCTTTGGTGGCGGTGTTAGGATGAGATGAGAAGAGAGCAGCGAGTTTGCGGTGAGCGGCACGGGCGTTGGCACCGCGCTCGGTTTGTTCATTCTTAAAGCGGTCGAGCTCACACAGCACCTCGATCGGGATGCAAATGTGATTGTCGGCAAAGTGGTCAAGACAGTCCGGATCGTGCAGCAGCACGTTGGTATCGAGCACGAAATTTTTGCCAACTTTGGAGGGAGCCTTGAGCCCGTTCCCGTAGGTTGATCGTTTTCGTCGTTTTGAGCCGGAGTGAGCCTCTTTGAAAAGGTCGGATTGCAAGCTGGGATGGCTTGGGCCACCAGCACCGGAGTCGGATTGCAGATCGGTCATGAC
>JBCCBR010000468.1:0-3257 GCA_039033935.1 Verrucomicrobiota bacterium | reverse complement strand
GTCGATTTTTTCCGGGAAGCAATCGCAAGCCACACGGTCCCGACTGGCTTTTCGTCGCTGCCACCAGTCGGCCCAGCGATCCCGCTGACCGCGATGGCATGATCGGCCCCGCTCGTCTCAAGGCAGCCCTCCGCCATCGCCCTCACTACCGGCTCACTGACGGCACCATGTTGCTCGATGATATCGGAATCGACTCCGAGCGTTGCTGTCTTGGAGCTGTTGGCATAGGTCACATAGCCACCAGGAAATATATCGCTGGAGCCGGAGACGTTAGTCAGTGTGTGCGCGATGCACCCGCCGGTGCAGCTCTCCGCAGTCGAGACGGTTTCACCTCGCTCAATCAGGAGATCGCGAATCACGGCTTCAATTGGATCTTCTGACTCGGTCACGATGTCTTCTCGAAAGGCCTCGCGCACGATTGGGATCGCTCTCGACACTTCCACCTGAGAACCAATCAAGCGAAGATCAACCTCGCCAAGGCGAGCGCAGTAGCCAATCTCTAGCCCTTCGAAGTCAGCCAACTTCGGCTCGATGGTCGCGGCGAGATTGCTTTCACCGACGCCATAGATTCGGAAATTGTGCCACTCCAAAGTTGAGTCAGCGTCGGCGATCCAACTCGCGAGGCGTGGGATCACCTCGTCGAGGAACATGGGCTTGAGCTCGCGAGGAGGTCCCGGCAGAAGGAATAAATGTGGTGTGCCCTTTGCAGGATCGGCTTCGAGAAACAGACCCGGTGCTGTCCCATTTCGATTCGGAAGCACGACGCCCCCGCTCGGGACCAGCGCCTGGCGGTCGTTGTTCCGATTCTGGACGAGACCGCGAGAGCGAAACATTTCCTGGATCGTTGCGAGGACTTCGAGGTCCTCGTGGAGATCGCGGCCGAGCAGATCGGCCACCACGTCCCGAGTCACATCATCACTGGTCGGGCCGAGCCCTCCGGTGATGAGGATGACATCAGAGCGTGAAAAAGAGTCGGTCAGGACATCACGAATCACCTCTCCATCCGGGATCGTGGTCTGTCGCTGGACTCTCAAACCGAGCTTAAAAAGCTCCTCCCCGAAAAATCCGAGATGCGTATTGATGACCTTTCCGAGCAACAGCTCGGTGCCCGTGTTAACGACCTCGATCCGCATGAAATCTAGCGAGCCGCGATTTCCCCAGACGAGGCCGCATTTTCGATGAAATCGAGCGAGACCCGAGGAGCATCACTCCAAAGGTCTTCGAGGGCATACAACTCTCGCATCTCGGTGTGAAAGACGTGGACGACGACGTCGACGTAATCAATCACCAGCCAGAGGCTGGCGGCCTCCCCTTCACTGCTTCGCGGTGCCTCCCCAATCTCATCTTCGGTCTTCTGGCGCACGTCGCGGCTGATCGCCTTGAGATGTGGCACTGAAGTGCCGTTGCAAATCACAAAGAAATCCGCAAGCGAAGAGATACCGCGCAAATCAAGGACGACGATATCTTCCGCCTGAATGTCGTCGGCATGACGAGCACAGGTCTGGGCAATGGTGAGGGCGTCTGGCACGGGCAAATCTTTTGTAAATAAATCCGCCGGATCAGGTCATTTGGCAAGCCCTCTTATTCCCCCGAAAACTGCTCCACTGGTTCGGGAGCGGAAGGTCAGAGGTCTGACGGCATCCGGGGAGAGGCGGAGTCTCCTGCGGTCACCGGTTGAGGGTCGGGTGCATGGCTCGTGTCGAGTCGGGATATTATACGGACAATTCTCCCCAAACATCGGCAAAGAGAAGCCACAATCACGGAGGAAATCCCTCGAAGTCCTGTCCTCAGCCTGTTAGGATCCGGCCATGCCAAAACCAACCCACGCTCTCTCCTCCCGCCGCAGATTCCTCAAAGGAGCCACCATGGGCGGTCTCGGAGCTCTTGCTGCGCCATCGATCAACGTGCTCGGAGCGAACGACGAAATCCGGGTGGCGGTGATTGGTCTGGGCGGACGCGGGGCCGCTCACGTGAAATCACTCCGATCCATTCCGGGGGTGACGGTTGCAGCCGTCTGCGACCCGGATGCGAGCAAGATGAACTGGGCGCGGAAGGACGACCCGGGCGTCGAGCAGATTGCTGACTTCCGGGAAATCCTCGAACGGGATGACATCGACGCCATCACCACGGCGGCCCCGAACCACTGGCACGCCGCGATGACAGTGATGGGCTGTCAGGCGGGCAAGCATGTCTATGTCGAGAAGCCCGTCAGCCATAACATCTGGGAAGGCCGCAAAATGGTCGAGGCAGCGCGGAAGTATGACCGCATCGTCCAGGGAGGCACGCAGCAGCGTTCCTGCCCGGCACCGCAGGAGGCGGCGCGAGATCTGGCCGAGGAGAAATTCGGCAAGGTCCTTTGGGTTCATTGCATGAAGCTGAACCAGCGCCCTCCGATCGGCTATGTGACTGAGCCGGCAAAGATTCCGGAGGGGGTTGATTACAATCTCTGGTGCGGTCCCGCATCTGACGATCCGCCCATGCGCGAAAAGTTTCACTACGACTGGCACTGGCAATGGAACTGGGGAGATGGAGAAATGGGCAACTGGGCGGTGCACTACACGGACGATCTCTGTCACATGATGGGCTGGAACGATGTCATGCCGACAAAGGTGCGCAGTGGTGGCGGCCGCTTTCTCTGGAAAGACAATGGCGAGACTCCGAACATGATTTTCTCACTGATGGATTACAACGGAATCCCGGTCGTGGTGGAAACCCGCAACCTTCCCTACTCTTCAGAGCGGAACACTCACGGTGTCTATCTCGGTTCGCAGCAGGGCAACATCATCATGTGCGAGGGGGGCATGATCAAGCTGGCCCGCGGCGGCGGCAAGGCCTACGAGCCGGATGGGAAAACCACGATCAAGAAATACAGCGGTGACTCCGGCAAAGACCACTTCGTGAACTTCATCGACGCGATTCGCAGCGGGAAAAAAGAGGATCTCGCCGCAGAGATCGAAAGTGGCCACGTCAGCAGTGGGATCTGTCACCTCGCCAATGCGTCTTACCGGGTCGGACAGACCGCACCCGTCAGCGAAGTGAAGGAGGCATTCAGTGGGCATGAAGACGCCGCCAGCACGGTTGATTCGGTTCTCCAGCAGATCGAAGCCAACGGAGGCTCGGTCGACGAAATGCAGCTTGGTCCGGAACTGACATTCGATCCCGAAACGGAGAAATTCACCGGAGATAATGCCGAAGCAGCCAACGCATTCGTGAAAACCCCACAGCGAGAGGAATTTGCGATTCCAGAGTCGGTTTAG
>JBCCBR010000467.1:0-3288 GCA_039033935.1 Verrucomicrobiota bacterium | reverse complement strand
TCGAAGGAGTGAGCGGGACCGGATACCTCGAAGCACTGCCTGATACGAGGGCGACGCATGGCGATCCGTTGATCAAGGGTGAGAATTTCTCGAACGAGCCGGGGCAGCTCGCCGTGCTCAGCTACGAGGTCGATTTCCCTGAGGCGGGCCGCTATTTTGTCTGGGTAAGGGCTTTCTCAACCGGGACGGAAGACAACGGAATTCACGTCGGCCTGAATGGCGATTGGCCCGAATCAGGCCAGCGCTGGCAGACGACCGTCAAAAAGAAGTGGCACTGGGAGTGTCGCCAGCGAACCGAGCAGGTGCACGTGGGGATCCCGATGCAGCTCTATCTGGACATTCCGAGTGCTGGGGTCCACACCGTGAGCCTATCCATGAGAGAAGACGGATTCGAAATCGATCGCTTTTGCCTCGCGATGGATGAGGCATTTCGACCGAGCGAGTAGGTCGCATCTGGAGAGGGTGGGGTCGATCCGTCTCGGTCGACCGGGCTGGCCCGCGGGATCGGTCGTCGATCCTGTTTCTGGCGTGGCATTCTCGATCGGCCAAGAAAGCATATGGACCTGCAAGGACGCCGCTGTCTATCGGATACTCTCCAATCTGAATTGTCGGCGAATTCAACTACAGTTCCAGTGGCCCTGAATTGGCGGCCTTTTTTGCGAGGAGTCGCTTTTGGTATCGACCCTGGACGATGTCGATGAGGACTAAGACGGCAATCACAAAATAGAAGGTCGTCTTGGTCATGGCCTGCACCTCGTGCCCGAAGAATTTCAAATGGGCGAGATGACCACCCTCGCTCAGTAGCATGATTCCGACGATGAGGAGGATGAAAAGCCCGAGCACCTCATACATCCGATTTTTCTGAAGGAAGGTGGCGACTCGATCAGCCAGCCAGATCATGAGGATGCCTCCAATCACAATCGCAGTGGCCATGACCAGAAACACGTCGGTGAGGGCCATCGCCGATAAGATCGAATCGAATGAAAAAACGACATTCATGATCACGATCGCGGTGACAACGGCACCGACTGATTTGACCTTTTTACCCTCGTTGCTGCTGGGGCCGTGGGCATCCTCCAGCATCATCATGTGAAAGACTTCTTTGATCGCTGTGTAGACAATGAAGGCGCCCCCGGCCAGGACGATGAGGCTGTGCACGGTGAACTCGGCAGAGATCGGCTTGGTATCGAAAGTGAGCACGACCATCTGAACCTTTTTGATCATCGCCACGAGCAAAAAGAGCAGACCGATCCGGAGAAAAATGGCGAGACCGATGCCGAACTGCCGGACAAACCTTTGCTTCGACGCTGGAGCCCGTCGCGACTCCAGCGAGATGTAGAGGAGATTGTCGAATCCCAGCACTGCCTGGAGCAGCACCAGCATGAGGAGGGTAAAGAAGTTTTCGAGGGTCAGCAGATCAGCCATGATGCGAGGGGAGACGTCCCCTCAGCAAAACCGAAACCGCCGTCGCAGCAAACGAAAATCCTCAGAGCAGACTGCTGATCGGATGCTGCCGATTTGAAAGCGGCAGATAGGCGCGCTTGGTTGAGAGTCCTGCCTGAAAAATAGCATGGGCGACTTCCATCGCGGCAATCGCATCGACAAACTCCACGCCTTGTTCCTCTCCCGTCGGTTCCTCCTCGACCCACGCGGGCTCCCACACTTCGACCGTCTCGTGCGCTTCGGAATCCTGTTTCAGAACGAGGAGACGATTTGGCTGAGAAAGTCGGTAGCGGGCGCGCCCCTCGGTCCCGACGAATTCGAGACGAGGCCCATGCAGAAGCGAAGCGAGGCTGGCATCGCTGGTGAAGGTTGCGTGAATGCCAGATGCGAGCTGAATCTGAGCGCGAACCGTGTCGCCGACAATCGGGCCGAGTGTCTCGATCGGCTCAGTTGCCTCGTCCGCCAACACTGGAAGACCACCCTCGGTCAACGTTGCGGTGACGTAGGCAACTGGTCCGGCTACCCAGCTGATGAGGTCAAACAGCACCGGACCGTTCGCAATCAGATCTGCTCCGCCAGCGGGGAATTCGTCTTCCCCTTGGCTGCCATGAGCATGGATTTCCATGAGATGACCAATGTGAGAGCCTAGATTGGTGCGGAAACTGGCAAGAATCTTTGACTCTCGCGTCGGAAGACGAAATCGCGTTGGTTCGGCTTGTTCGCTCAATCTGGCGAGTTCCTCGTCTGCCTCTTTGAGAGTCCTCGCGAAGGGAAAGTCGATCGTGACAGCTCCGTCGGGTGCGGTTGCCTCTGACGCGATCTCCTCGACCTCGTCGCTGGCGGATGAGGGTATCGGCTCTTCGCCTGCGTCACTGATTGCGGGCTCTGTGGTAAGCTCCTCATCGGTCTGAGCGCTTTCTTCCAACTCGGTTTCGGGCAGAGCATCGCTGGCGTCGTCATCTGGAGCGATGACGGGGTCAATCGGTTTCGGCGAAGCCGAGAGCGAGGTGACTGTCGGGTCTTCGATGGAGTCATCCAGCTCCGGCTCGGACTCAGGTGCTTTAGCAGCCGGCTTTTGCTCTGAAGAGAGAGGGGCGGCAGATTTTGCAAGAATCGCTTTCTTCAGCATGCCGGAGGCCGCCATGCCAGCGCTTCCATAAATTATCGCCTCTTTCTGGGGTTGTGAATCGCCCATAATTTAAAAACTTTAAACCTTTTAGGGTTCTTAATCAAGTCATTCGGGCCTCGGTAGGTTCGGCCTTTTCTCAAATATGGAAAAATCCATCCACCCTGGAGCGATCTCGCCGCAATTCATGCGTTGCATTGGAAGATGACGGCGATCATGCTGCGGAATGAGTCTCGGGATACGTGTCGGCTTGTTGAGTTTGATCTGTATGGTCGGATCTCTCTCCGCGGAGAGCCCCCACTACACCACCAAAAAGCCGAGTCGTGATGGCATTGGCAAGGTTTACATGGGGCGGGAGATCTCTCAGACGGTGAGCCAGCACGCCATCGGTTGGCTCGAGCGGCGCGATCGTGAGTCTGAGGAAAAGCCATCGCTTGTGATGGATCAGCTGGAGCTGAGACCCGGCGACGTGGTAGCAGATATTGGCGCTGGCTCCGGCTACTTCAGCTTTCTCCTCGCTCCCTTGGTGCCGGAGGGGAGAGTCATCGCAGTCGATATTCAGCAGGAAATGTTGAACTTCATCGAAGGTCGCAAGAAGCTAAAACAGGTGCGCAATATCGAGCCACTCCTCGGCACGATTTCGGACACCAAGCTGCCAGCGGGTGAGGTCGACTTGGTCTTGATGGTCGATGCCTACCATGAATTTTCTCACCCGCGTG
>JBCCBR010000466.1:0-3296 GCA_039033935.1 Verrucomicrobiota bacterium | reverse complement strand
GACGCGCCTGCTTGTCGAATTTGATGGGGCTGGGGTCAAAATCCAACTTGACGCGGCCTCACTATTTCCTATCTAAGTTAGGTTTAGATTGATCTCCCGAACCGCCTCTGATCGAGAGTCAACGACCCACGACGAAACACCGCACAAAGGAGCTTCTCCACTCAGCTTTCCAAAAACAGATGATCTTTCTTAACTCTCTGAAACGACGAGCCGCTCGAGCGACCGCGCTACCGGCTCTCTTCGCAGGAGTGCTTCTCTTTCTGACAGCACACTACGCATCCGGTCAGGACGGTGCGACGGTTCAAGCCATCGATGTCCAGTATGTTGGAAACCAGACAGTCTCGCCCGAGCGGATTCGCTCTCAGATGTCGACCAAAGTTGGCGACTCACTCTCGCTTGCGCAGATCGATGAAGACATCAAGCAGCTCTATGCGAGTGGTGATGTCGACAATGTCCGGATGCTTTCTGAGAATGTGGCTGGCGGTGTGCGCCTGATCGTAGTCGTTCAATCACGCGCTGTTTATGGCGGGTCTGAGTTTCGCGGCAACACCCTGATCAGCACAGCCAAGCTCGAGAAGAAAGTCGACCTCCGGGTTAATCGTCCGATCGACGAGTCGGCGCTGGTTACTGCGCGCCAGGAGATGCAGGAGCTCTACCGGAAGAAGGGGTTTCCCGAGGCGACCGTGAACTACAGCATCCAGCCACCCGACGACAGGGGTTACTCGATGGTCCTGTTCACCTTCGATGAGGGCAATCAGGGTATCCTCAGAAATGTTGAATTCATCGGGAACGAATCGTTTCCCTCGACCCGGCTCAAGGAAGAGATGGAGCAGAAGGAGAAGGGTCTTCGCACCGTCTTCGGCAATAATGGTGCGACTGACCCCCAGTCCCTTGCTCTCGACGTCCAGGCAATCGAGGACTTCTATCGCGATCAGGGCTTCCTCAACGCAGAAGTGACGAACGTTTCGAGGGTGCGGGCCGACTCCAAGTTTGTAGACGTCATCATCACAATTGATGAGGGAGACACCTTCGAGGTGAATAGTCTTTCGATTGTCGGTGTTACCAGCCTGTCTCTTCAGGACGACGTCCTTCCTTTTCTTCAGACCCGCGCTGGGGATCGGTTTGCCGGGGCAAAGCTGAAGGATGATATCAAATTTATCGGTGATCAGTATGGGCGCCGCGGCTACATCGAAGCTCGCGTCATTCCCCGACTCGAAGAGGCGCCTGGTCAGTCCGTCAAAGTTGTCCTCGATATTACCGAGGGCAGCTCATACCGCGTTGGTCGGGTGCACATCGAGGGCAACGAGAAAACGAACGATCCGGTGATCCGGCGGGAGCTTCCGATCGAGCCCGGTCAAGAGTTCGACACGACTCTGATCCCTGTGACCAAGCAGCGTCTCGAAAACATGAATTACTTCGAGTCGGTCGAAATTCAGCCGATCGACACCAGCTACACCAGCGCAGGCGAGAAAGACATTCTTGTCCGGGTCGTCGAGAAGCCGACCGGATCTGTCAATTTCGGTGCGGGTTTCAGCTCGATCGACAGTGTTACCGGCTTCTTTGAGCTGACTCAGGCCAACTTTGACATCGGCGATTGGTCCGACTTCACCGGGGCAGGCCAGCGTTTCCGCTTCAGTGCGCGAGTGGGTAATGAGCGTCGCGACATTTCGGTTTCATTCACCGAGCCATGGTTTCTCGGGAAGCGTCTCGCTCTGACCACCGAAGGTTACTATCGTGATTCTCTCTTCCTCAGCGACCAGTTCGACCAGACCAACATCGGTGGTGCGGTTTCTCTCCGCAGATCTCTTGGCGAGTTTACCTACGGGTCTGTTGAATACAGAGGAGAGCGCATCGAAGTGAATCCTGAGGGTGGAGCATCACCGTTCTTCCTCGCTGAAGGCGGCGATTTCTTTAAGAGTTCTGTCTCGGTCAGCGTCACTCGCGACACCAGGGATAATCTCTTCCTGCCTCGTCGCGGTCATAAGATCTCCATGGGGTACGAGTTCGCCGGGCTCGGAGGTGACGTCGATGACAACATCTTCACCGCGACTGGTTCGCAGTATTTTCTTCTCCCGAGAGACACGATCTTTAGTCTGCGAGGTAAGTTCGCAAGTTCCAGCAACGGCGACCACGTGTTCACTCGTCACTGGCTCGGTGGGGCAAATGATCTCCGCGCCTTTGATTTCCGTGATGTTGGGCCACGCGACGCTGCCAGCCTCGAGGTGGTCGGCGGAAACCAGGCTTGGTTCGGCTCGGCTGAGGTCACGACTCCTCTGATTGAGAAAATCCGCGGAGCACTTTTCTACGACATCGGTGAAGTCACCGACGCACCGGCAGGAACTGTAGGAGGTGGTCTCCACTCCGACTGGGGTGTCGGTCTCCGCCTTTTCATCCTCGGGAATGCACCGGTGAAGCTCGACTATGCCTTCCCTCTCGAGAACGATATCTTCGTGGATGATGACGGTGGACGATTCCAGTTCACCATGGGTGCAACATTCTAAAGGGCTCACCGTCCTGCCCTCAATTCATCGAGAAGTCTCTAAGGAATGTCCGCGTTGATTCGTCCCTGACGGGCCTGAACTTTTTCTCGTAGCCGGGACCATTAGTCGTTAACTATAGAGGCCTGATCAGGTCACGCCGCATCTCAACAATCTCACTGCCAAAACTGCTTGTTATCATCCACCCCTATGAAGCTCAACCTGCCCCTTTTGCTTTTCACCTCTCTCCTCGGCCTAGCTGCGATCCCTGGCGCCGGATACGGTCAGATCAGTATTGCGGTTGTCGATGTGCAGGAGGCTCTCAATCAGTATTACAAGACTGAGCAGCAAGTTGAGAAGATCAACGAGCGAGCCGAAGAGCTTCGGGTCAATATCGATGAGCGGCAGGCTGCCTACCAGCAGATGACCGCAAAAATGGCGGAGCTCGATGCAAAGGTGCGGGATACCTTGCTTTCGGAACAAGTCCGTGAAGAGGCTCTCGAAGAGCTCCAGGCGCTTGCCCAGGAGCGACAGGCAAAGGCGAAAGAGATTGCAGACGCCCAGCGGCAGGCTCAGACCGAGATTCTTGAGGCACGCCAGGAAATGGAAAGAACCTTGGTCACCGAGATTCGCGAAACGGTCAATGCAATTGCTGCGGCGAAAGAGATCGATTTGATCTTCGATAAATCATTTCTCCCCAAAGCAAACAAGGCGATTATCTACACTTCAGACAAGGTCGTCGACCTGACTGAGGAGATCATTGCGACACTGAACGCTAGTAAGCCGTAACCGGTTTATTTCCGTTCGAAATCACACTTC
>JBCCBR010000465.1:0-3298 GCA_039033935.1 Verrucomicrobiota bacterium | reverse complement strand
CGCGAAAGGGCTTGTGGCGGTGCTGCTGGCGCGCGCGCTTGTGGGTGAAGATGCCGCCCAGATTGCCGCGCTAGCCGCGTTTCTGGGGCATTGCCTGTCGTTGTTTCTCGGTTTCAAGGGCGGCAAGGGTGTGGCGACCTTTCTCGGCGCGCTTTTTGGGTTGGCGTTCGTTCTGGGCGCGGTGGCTTGCCTGATCTGGCCTTAGTGGGCACCAAATTCAGTTTTGCGCAACACGGCGAGAGTGGGCAATGGCTCAGCGATCAGCTCCCCCACACTGCCAAGATTGCGGATGACATCGCGATCGTCCGCTCGATGCATACCGAAGCGATTAACCACGGTCCCGGGGTTACCTTCATGCAGACGGGGTCAATGATAGCGGGGCGCCCCAGCATCGGCTCGTGGCTTTCCTACGGGCTCGGCTCATCGAACGAGAATGTTCCCAACTTCGTCGTCTTGGTCTCAAAGGGAAAAAAGGGCCAACCGCTCGTGAGCCGACTCTGGGGATCGGGTTTTCTCCCCGGCAAGCACGATGGGGTCCGATTCCGGCCCGACAAAGATGCCGTGCTCTATTTGAATAATCCTTCTGGGGTGAGCGATCGTTCGCGTCGCATGATGCTCGATCGCCTCGAGGAGCTCCACCATCACCAGCTTGCCAAATCCGGCGACACCGAAATCGAAACTCGGATCGCTCAATACGAAATGGGCTATCGGATGCAGGCTTCGATCCCCGATCTGACCGATCTCTCCAGCGAGAGCGATGCCACTTTTGAGCTTTACGGTGAGGAGGCTCGCCAACCCGGATCCTACGCTGCAAACTGCGTGCTGGCTCGCCGGATGGCCGAAGCAGGGGTCCAATTCATCCAGCTTTATCATCCCGGATGGGATCACCACAGCGGCGTCTACACCGGCATCGAGCGCCAGACCAAAGAAACCGATCGCGCCTCAGCGGCACTCGTCACCGATCTCAAGCAACGCGGGCTTTTGGAGGACACTCTCGTGATCTGGGGTGGTGAATTTGGTCGGACTAACTACAGCCAGGGCAAGTTCAATCCTAACAACCCGGGTCGAGATCATCATCCTAACAGTTTCTCACTCTGGATGGCTGGCGGCGGCGTTCAGGGAGGCGTCTCCCACGGCCTGACTGACGACTACGGTTACAACATCGTCGAAGGCGGCGTTCACATCCACGACTTCCACGCAACGATTATGCACCTGCTCGGCATCGATCATGAGCAATTGACCTACCAGTATCAGGGAAGGCACTTCAGACTTACTGATGTGCACGGTCATATCGTGAAGAAAATTTTGGCCTAGCCAAAATTTCGTCCCTCGTCGTCGGTTCGCAGCGTCGAGAGTTAAGCTCAAGAACCAATCTCCGCAGGTTTTTCAAGCCCATCCCACCCTGCAAAAACACCGTTCTTCAAATTAAAATCTTCCCCGTCCTCCTACTCGCCCCTCGTCCTCGACTTCGAGCCACGAGGACGAAGATATCGAGCAGGCTGATCAAATGCAGTTCGACCACGAAAAGCTCGAAGTCTATCAACTGAGTCTCGAGTTTGTTTCCTTGGCAGACTGATCTGGCGCACTCAATCAAAAAGAGCCAGCACGCCGCACGGATAGGTCCCGTTCTTGATCAACTTGAGCGAGCATCCAGCTCAGTCACCCTCAACATCGCCGAAGGAAACGGGAGACGTTCCTCCCGCCAGCGAGCCAAATTTTTCGACGATGCCCGAGGTTCCGCTACCGAATGTGCTGGCTGCCTTGATATCCTCGTTGCCAAAAATGTGATAACAGTCTCGGAAGCGATCGCTGGGAAGGCCCTCTTGATTCGTTGCGTTTCGATCTTATCAAAATTGGTTCAACGATTCGACAAGCCGTCGTAAATCGTCCGACCCCACTGCGATTCACTAGGACGAAAAATAAGCTCAGGAACCAATCTCCACAGGTTTCTTCAAGCCCACCCCACCCTGCAAAAACACCTTTCTTCGAATCAAACTCGTCCTCGTCCTCCTACTCGTCCCTCGTCCTCGATTTCGAGCCACGAGGACGAGCAGGAGGATGAGGACGAAGGGTAGACGAGCACAATCAAATGCTCGATTTGATCCGTGCAGGAAAGTGCTCCAAACACGTCAAAGCTTTAACCGCTTATAATGCTCACTTTTCTCAATCAGGCTTTCGAGTGGCTCCAGTCGGAGAACTTTGGGGCGAATGCTGTTCGAGTCGCTTTGCTTCTCATCGTCGGGGTGACTTTTGCGTTTCTGGTAAAAGGGCTGCTCTCGTTCATTCTCTCGAAGTCCCTCCGCTTTATTGCTGCCCGGAGGTCTGACAGCTGGTTTGAATCGCCTCGGGCGAGGCGCATCGCGACAGTATCTCTGCCCCGAGTTGCCTTTTGGTTCATCATCATTTTTTCCCTCACTCTGGTGATCCAGAACCTCGCCGGACTGCCCCTCCTCGAAACCTGGGCACAAGTCGCAGCTGAGTATCTCCCAAAAGTGTTCACCGCCATTCTGCTGCTATTGGGCGGTGCATGGGGAGGCGTTGTGCTAAAAGAGACGATCGCGCGGGTCGGATCTGCTGGCGGCCTTCCCTATGCCCGGGCCCTCGGCGCGCTCGCCCAGGGTGCTACGGTGTTTACGGCTGTCATTATCGCCGTTCACCAGCTCGGGGTTGATCTTTCATTTCTCACCATTCTAGCCGGAGTCACGCTTGGTTGCGTTCTGCTGGGGGCCTCACTCGCATTTGGTCTCGGGGCCCAATACATGGTCAGTAACATCATGGCCAGTCACTACATTCAGAAGATCTTCCGGGTCGGTTCGCTCGTCGAGATCAATGGGCACCGCGGCGTAATCGTCGAAATGGCTGGCCCTTTTGTGATTATCGAGTCCAAAGACGGCCAGGTCTCCATCCCTGCCCGGGAGTTCTCTCGCTCGGCTGCCAAACAAATTGACGCCCAAAAAGACACCCCATGATTACAACGGATCTCTGCAGCGAGTTTATCTCGAGGCACCCCAACAGTGCGATCCAGATCTTGGAGCACTTTGGAACCGCCGATGCCGCCCACATTCTGACTGGCTTGCCTCCCGCAACTCGCGCCACCGCCATCGAGCCGATGCATCCCAATTTTGCGGCATCTGTTATCGGAAAATTCTCAGAGTCCGAGACGGCCGAGACAGTTGCGGTGATGGGCCCTCAGAGCGCCGCCGCTCTGCTCCGGAAAGTGCCATCAGAGCGCCGCAAGCAAGTCCTCGAGCAGCTCCCGGTGGACACTCGCAAGCCGCTCGAACTCCTCCTCCGTTAT
>JBCCBR010000464.1:0-3302 GCA_039033935.1 Verrucomicrobiota bacterium | reverse complement strand
GCAACTTTGCCCTTCAAAAACCGCACGCAATCAGCATAGCCTTCGAATTTCCGATTTCTCCAAGCTCATTCACGCTGTGCGACTGGGCCTTGGTGTGAGACTCGACCCATCGATCCCATGTCCGACGATACCCCTGAAATCACGACCGAACGCCGCCGCGCTCACTGGCGAGCGAATCTCATTTTCGTGGCGGTGCTGCTCTCGATCTGGTTCCTCGTCTCTTTTGGCTGCGCCATCCTGCTGCGCGACTGGCTCGATGCCAATTTCCCCAAGGTCGGTCACGCCCCCTTCGGATTCTGGATGGCTCAACAGGGCTCCATCATTTGCTTCGTGCTCCTGCTGATCGCCTACGCGATCGGGATGAATCGGATCGATGCAAAATACGACGTCGGCACTCAGTCTTAAAGCGCCCTCTCTCACTTCAATCCCCGACCGGGTTTTCGACCCACTCAGATCATGCCGCAGAGCGTTTGGAACTTCATTTTCATTGGCATTTCCTTTGCCATCTACATCTTCATCGCGATCCGATCCCGGGCGAAATCGACGAGCGAATTTTACATCGCGAGCAAGGGCGTCTCCCCATTTGCCAACGGCATGGCCACCGCAGCGGACTGGATGTCGGCGGCTACCTTCATCTCGATGGCGGGCAGCATCGCAATCTCTGGCTACGACGCCTCGCGTTTCCTGATGGGCTGGACCGGGGGCTTCGTGCTGCTCACAACCCTGATGGTGCCCTATCTCCGGAAATTCGGGAAGGCGACCGTGCCGGACTTTATCGGGGAGCGCTTCTATTCGAAGTGGGCTCGGCTCGCCGGAGTGGTCTGCGCGATCTTCATCTGCATGACCTACATCATGGGGCAGATGCGCGGGGTCGGCATCGTCTTCTCCCAACTCTTTGGAATTGAGATCTGGCTCGGGGTCCTGCTCGGCGGTGGGATTGTCTTTTTCTACGCCGGGCTCGGCGGGATGAAAGGGATCACCTACACCCAGGTGGCGCAGTATTGTGTCATGGCAATGGCCTACACCATCCCCGCGATTTTTATCTCCCTGATCCTGACCGGCAACATCGTGCCCCAGCTCGGAATCATCGGATCGGAAGTCGCCGAAGGAGGCGAGCCGATGCTCGATAAGATCAATCGGATCAACACCGAGCTGGGCTTTGCCGAATACACAGCGGGGAGTCTCGGCACACTCAACATGTTTTGCATCACCGCCGCGCTGATGGTGGGGACGGCGGGACTTCCCCACGTCATCGTCCGGTTCTTCACTGTCAAAAATGTGCGTTCGGTGAGGCAATCGGCTTGCTGGACTCTCGCCTTCATCGCCGTGATTTATCTGACCGCGCCAGCCGTGGGAATCTTTGCCCGCGTCAATCTGATCGAGGGGCTCAACAACAAGCCCTTCGCTGAAGTGCCGGATTGGTTTCAGACCTTCGAGCAGACCGGACAAATGGCGTGGGTCGATAAGAACGGCGACGGTATCGTCCAATACAGCAAGGGTGACGTCTTCGTCGGCAAGCCTCAGCTCGATGGAGAAAAGTTCGGCGCGAACGGTGAGCGGCTGTTTGCGAACGAGCTCGATCCTTCTGCGAACGAGCTGTATTTCGGGAACGACATCATGGTGATGGCCAATCCCTACATGGGTGGGCTCAGTCCATGGATCATCGGTCTCCTCATGGCCGGTTGCATCGCAGCGGCACTCTCGACTGCAGCAGGTCTGCTGCTGGTGCTCTCGACTTCGATCTCGCACGATCTGCTCAAGAAGATTCTCGCGCCGAACCTCAGTGACAAAGAGGAGGTGAACTGGGCGCGAGTCGCCTCCTTCGTTTCTCTCTTGATCGCGGTGTATTTTGGAATCAACCCGCCATCTGACTTTGTCGCGAAAACGGTCGCCTTTGCCTTCGGTCTCGCCGCCTCATCCTTTTTCCCGACATTGCTTCTCGGCATATTCTCGAAGCGGATGAATCGCGAGGGCGCCATCGCCGGCATGCTCGTCGGGATCGCGTTCACCTTCAGCTACATCGTCTATTTCCAATTCGGTGGCGGCAAAGGGAAACCCGAGCAGTATCTCTTCGGGATCACCCCGGAAGGCATCGGGATTCTCGGGATGGTGCTGAACTTCGTGGTCGCGTTCATTGTCAGCGCCTTCACCCCGAAGCCGCCGGCTGAGGTCGTCGAGATGGTCGAATCGATTCGTTTGCCAGAAGGCAAAGACGAAGCGCACGAGGTGTTTGATCACTAACTCAGTTTCAAGCCTTCCCAGGGTTCGGCGATTGAAGGCACGCCGAATTTTGTGAGAAGGTTGAATCTGAAGCTGAGGAGCTAGCTGCCAATTTCCGCATACCGGCGAGCTGTGGGATTCTTGTTGGAGGTAAGCGGATCTCCAGGCGCGCCCACTGCCAGCATCCTCTGCCATACTTCCGGCTACCGAATAAGTATTCATGCTTCGGCTTCCGAGAAGTGGATCGCGGCGGACCTCTCGGATCGCAGAATTCTTGTGACCAGACTTGGGGAAGAAGGTGATCGGAAACAGACGCGTCGAGCGTACTGCGGCCGTTGAGTTTTTCGGCTTAGGGTGAGTCAAAGAAGTTGAAAAACTTCAGAATTCCTAATATTATAGAAATTATCATGTCCCATTCGCCGTTCAGCTATTTTTGCGCCTGGTTTCGCGACAATCTCTTGCGGATCTGGCTGATCACCGCGGGGATCTTTCTGATCCTGATGGTCGGATTGTCGCAACTCCCGACCCACTACCTCGCGGAAGTCGAGTTGGTTCACGAGGGCATCACTGAGCCACAAGAAGAATCAGTCGAGCGGGAGCTCCCCCACCCCAGCCTTTTGCTCTCGCGCGGCGTCCTCGTAGAGTTCGTCGAAGATCACGAGTTGGTGCGGGGATGGCACGTGCCGGACAAAAACGCGGCGATCGAGAGACTCTCCAGGGACGTCACGCTCAAACCAAATTCTGATGGGAGGTCTTTCTGCCTTCGCGTCGCGACAGAAGAGGTCCATCAATCAGTCGACTGGGCCAATGCAATGAGCGATCTGATCTCAGCTGGCTATCGCAAAGCACTCGAAAAGTCGAATCGGCGCGGAGCCACTGAAATGGAGCTCGCAATCGAAAAGCAGGAACGCCTGATCGAGGATCTGAGACAGCAGCTGGCTGATCCAGCCGAGCTTTCAGGTGACGAGGCGGATGGACTGCGAGAACAACTCAACGCCGAGTCAGAATTTCTCGAAACTCTGCGCGTCCGTCACGATGCGCTGCGGCTCGAGAGTGTTTCCCCATCCCTACATCTCGTCGTC
>JBCCBR010000463.1:0-3303 GCA_039033935.1 Verrucomicrobiota bacterium | reverse complement strand
CTCGGAAGTTGTCAGTGGTGAGCGCTTTGAGGACGAATTCAGTTCTTTGGTTCATTTTCTGGGTCTCTTTCCAGGGCATCTGCGACACTATTGCCGTGTCGCAGATCATCTGGGTGTTACCCATGTCTTAGACCCCAAAGCGTTACCGATGTCTTGAACCAGGACCGTTGGGTGGGTTCAGGACATGGGTAATGCTTGTTAGGGTTCCCAGTCAGTTCAGTTTTCTTGGACGGGAGAGCCACTGTGACGGATTTTTGATGGAGTCCGCCAATCAGGTGGTCTCGGTCAGTAGAAGACATTTTCTCCAGAGATGCGAACTGAGACAACGAAGGCGCTTTCTTTTTCGAACTTCTCAGTCGGGCTATGAGAAAATATGTAAAGCCGGAGCGTATTCCGAGAGTCGCTGGTATTGGAACGATGCGTTTATCCAGATGCTATGGTCGAAGTTCAAGTTGGCCTTGCTTGGGCGCGGCTGCCCTAAGGTAATCTCGAAAGCTCTGCGACCCCTATCGGGGTTAATTAAAAAGGCGTCTATCCCGGCTCCTTTCGGAGCGCTTCTGCAAGGGCTTCTTTCCAGGCAAACCTGCAGCTCTTTTCGAGCCTACCCTACAATGGGGAGGATGTGCGCCGGCGGGGCTGGGAGACCTCGCGTGCATCAGGGTGTGCCAATCGTGTCGATCGCGTTGCTTTGGAAACGGCAAGGTATCTATCACTGAGATTTAGGCTTCTTGATCAACGAGTCACGCAGAGTTGGAAAAGGGGCTGCGAAATCGCGAATCATCGCGAGCTCATTTAAAGACCTTATGAACGTCTGTCTTTCACGAACTTAGCGCGAGGCACACGGGCGTTTCAGTCGGCGAGACGGAAAACAATCACCTGGCGATCTTGCGCGCGGAGATACTCGGGCTCGTGAGTGCCGAAGCGGGCCTGCGTTTCGCCATGTCCGACCGCGAAGAGCTGGTCAGGGCTGACGCCTTCGTTGACGAGGAAAGCGAAGATCGCGTTGGCACGGCGCTGAGACAGCGTGAGATTGTAGGGTGCGGCACCGTCGGCGGAGGCGTGCCCCTCGACAACGAAACTGTCTGTCGCGAGCTCGGGTGATTTCAGGGCTGCAGCCAGGTTTCTCAGGTAGTAGTAGCTGGCCTCGTCGGCGAGATCGGTGCTACCTCGGATGAAACGGATCGTGTTGGTAGAGAGCTGAGCGGTCTCGTCGACTCGGTAGCTGAGCCGGGGAGCGGCACTGTGGCCTCCGCTACCGGGGCTGGCATTGCCCGGCGTTGCAAGATGCTGCGAGAGGGATTCACCAAGAACGCTCCCGCTCGACTCTGGGTTGTGGCGGGTGTCAGGTCTCGGCGAGACTGCTCCCGGAAGAGGTGCGCCACCTGGGGTCTCCCGACCGTCTTTCACTCTCGTGACAGAGACCGCTTCGCCTTCGGGTCGAGTTCGGCCACTTTTGATGTAGAAGGTCCCCGGCGCTGGGGGAGTGGTGACGCGGTCATCGATGCCCTCTGCCGGGGTCCGCCCTTGTTTGGTCCGCTGCACGACCATCCCGCCCTGTGGAGGTGTCGTCGGATCAAGCGTGATGACTCTCTCTTTAATACTGGGTTCGTTCCCGTTGCTTCCCGGCGCAATGCGTCCCTGGAGAATCGACACCATCTCTTCAATCCTCGGGGTGATCCGCTCGGTGATCGCAGGGTCGACCTGAATCGGCCGTGGCTTGGGAGGACTTGGGGTCGGGCGCGAAGTGGTCGGAGGCTTGGGAGAGGGAGAAGGATTGACCACAACCGGCGGGTTGGGGCGAGAGATCGGGCGAATCGTCTCTGGCTTGATCGATGGCCGACTTTCGGAAGATCTTTTTTCTCTGACGCTGGCAATCCCTTCGCGCAAGCGCTTGAGTTTTTCTCGATCGAAACTTTGAGCTTCGTTGGGAGCGAGCTGGAGAGAGGTGGCAATCAGGATGCAGGCAAGGGATGCGAAAGATCTCATGGTGGAATGGCTGTTGGGAAGGGAGACGAACCAGACCAAGCGTCTATGCGCTGCGTCGATCGAGATGGACTGGCAATGAGACAATTGGCCAGGCTTGGCGGCCCGTTGCGCAAACGCAAAAAAACCCTCATCCGGCTGAAGCTGGAGGAGGGGCTACCCGTCCAAGCAGAAGTGCTCCTGCGATCGGGTGAAACTGAGCTCGGGCGTTAGCCGGACTCATCTATCAAGGATTCACCTACACGCTGTCAGGCCGCTTTGCCGTGCCGCAAAACTACGGAGCTTCGGTCTGACAGCGTGTAGGGCCTATCTTCATGAATGAATCAGTTAGTGACGGTGAGCTTTCCGATGCCAAGCTGCGGCTCGGTTGCCGCCATCCACGCCGCCGCATCCCCCGAGCTTTTGAAGACACCGCGAGTAACGACCCGGTTGAGGCCATTGTTGATGATCGTGGCGTCGACCCCTCGCTGCCGGAGTTCTCCGAGCAGTCGCTCCGCATTCGCCGGATTTGAAAAGGCACCGAACTGGACGCGGTAGTGACCGCTCTGGGACGTGTCGGCAGTTGGTCTGGAATGGGTCCCCGTGTAGGGGCTTCTCGTCTGAGTCGCGGCATAGGGTGTGGTTGCGGTCGACGACGGATGGACTGGTCCAACAGAGAGAGGAGTCGTTGGATGCACAGGCCCCACTGACGGCGGGCGAGGTGTGCTCGCCGCAACCCGTTGATAGGGGCAGTTTGGATTCGAACAGTTTTCGGAATGTGCTGATGTCGCCATGCTCGCTGGATAACTGGCAGCGGCGCGCGAAGGGGCAGGCCCCGATGCCGCATAGGGCTGCGTCGGGCTGCCCTGGAAGTGACCCGTATTCGGCTGGTGGGCGGGGCGGTTAATCGGCATCCTTCCGACAACGGTGGAAGTGACCTCACCGACGCCAGGCCCAATTAAATCGAGCTCACGAGCCGCCGCCCGAGAGAGTTCAAGGATGCGGTTGAAGCGGCTCTTCCGGTCGTTGATCTTCACGTCGACTACCCTCCCGTTTCGGATGTTTTGCACTCGAACCACCGTTCCGAATGGTAGCGATCGATGGGCGGCGGTGAAACGGTTAGGATCGTAAGGCTCGCCCGACGCAGTCTGCCGGCCAGTGAGATGGTCAGCGTAGTAGGAAGCCTTGCCTCGTTCAAAATTCTGCGCCAGGGCCGTGCTACCGATGAAGCACTGCAGGATTGCGTAGACTAAACTGAAGAGGAAGGTGGCTCTCATAAACTCAAAACAAGTTTAGTTCTCTGAATAATTAAAACAAATTAATTTTAAAAACTTTCTCGAT
>JBCCBR010000462.1:0-3312 GCA_039033935.1 Verrucomicrobiota bacterium | reverse complement strand
CCTGCCAGATCAGCGATGACGATCTCACGCTGCAGTTCTACCGGCGTCTCCTCGTCGCTGACCGCCTCGCGCGTCACTTCGATGGTGGGATCCTGCTCCACTTCGTCGATTTCGAGCACGAGGTAGTCTTCCGCAAAAGTCAGCGCCGCATCCTCCGGAGAGATCAGATCATTCAACTCGGTATCAGCACTCGGAATCACCTCCATCGCCGCCTGGAGCCGATAGGTGCGGGCGACGGTATCGATTTCGGCGACCATTGAGACATTGGAGACTTCGTGCCCCCAGCCTACCGGAAGACCAACCGCCGCGAAAAACAGAAGCGCGTTAAAGACGACACGTCGCATCACCAACCGTAGCGCGGAACGCGCCGAGAGCAATTTCAGCGAGAGTCACAGACTTAGCCCGTGCGCCGCATCTGCGCTGCCCTCATTACGTCCGCGTTTGGTCTTGTCCGCCCCGCGTCTGGGCGACTACCTTTTTGGATTGTATTTATCAACACTATGGGAAAGCCGAAAACTGATTTCGATCGTCGCAACTTTGTTCGGACCGCCGCTGGCGCTACCGCTGCTGCGGGCGCGCTGATTAGCTCGGGCAAAGCTGCCGGGATCGATCCCTCGCAAAAGCTCAAAGTGGGCTTTATCGGTTGCGGCGGACGGGGCACCGGTGCGGCAAAGCAGGCGCTCAGCGCGGACGACAACATCGAGCTTCATGCGGTCGCCGATGTTTTTCCGGAAAAGATTGATCGGTCACTCGAGATCCTTTCGAAAGACGAGACGCTGCAAGGCAAAATTGCCGTCCCAAGCAAGCGCCAATTCGTCGGTCTCGATGCCTACAAGCGAGTGCTCGACACCGACGTCGATGTGGTCCTCCTCACCACCACCCCCGGTTTTCGTCCGCTTCACTTTCGCGCCGCAGTTGAAGCCGGGAAGCACATTTTCGCCGAGAAACCGATGGCGGTCGATGCTGCCGGGGTCCGCCATTCTTACGAAACCCTGGAAATGGCAAAGGACCTCCCGATTTCCATTGTTGCCGGTTTCTGCTGGCGCTACTCGCCGAGCCGAGTTGAAGCCTATCGCCAGGTGATCGAGGAGGGGCTGATCGGCGACGTTGTCAGCGTCTACGCGACCTACTACTCGGGCCACTCCAAGCCGCACCTCAATGACTCTCTTCGGACCGATGGGATGACGGACATCGAGTGGCAAATCCGCAATTGGTACAATTACACCTGGCTCGGTGGTGGCGGCCTCGTCGAGCAGGCGGTGCACTCAGTCGACAAGATCGGCTGGGTCATGGGCGATACCAGCCCGATTCGCTGCCGTGCCACCGGAGGCCTCGCCGCACCTCAGCTCGGCGGTAATATCTTCGATCATTACCACATCGCCTACGAATACCCCAACAACGTCTGGTGCCATCTCGCATCACGCAAAGCTCCCGGTTGTCTCAATGAGAATGCCGATTACGTGCGGGGCACCAAAGGGACGCTCGTGATTGGTCGAGGGAGCGACCCCTTCATCGAAGACAACGAGGGCGATATGATCTGGCGCTACCGCAAAGAGCGCGGCGAGAAAACAGACATGTATCAGATCGAACACGATGAACTGTTCGCCTCGATCCGCAGTGGCTATCACGTCAATGATGGCCCGCGCATGATCCACTCTTCGATGATGGCGGTGATGGGTCGTATCTCGGCCTTTACGGGCAAAGAAGTCGACTGGGACGAAGCCCTCAACGCCGACGAAGATCTCTTCGTGAGTGAGGGAAATCTGCAATGGGATCAAAGCCACGACCCACACGAGGTTGCGGTGCCCGGAGTCACGTCTATTGAAGGAGTCACTTAGACAAAGAGGAGCGGAGACGCAAAGCCCCAAGGCAGCCAATCGTATCTTCCCACCACGATCGCTCGCTCGTCCTCGTCCTCCTTCTCGTCCCTCGACGCCGAAGCCGAATCTGTCACCGAGAATTCACCAGAACTCCCGCTCTCAAAAGCGGCCCCTTCCATCGCGGGCCGCCTACCTGCCTAGATCGCGTTGAAAGGCCTTAGCCCTTCGACACGTCCAACAGCGATCCATGCACCGCCTCCTTTGTCTCTTTGTCGTCCCGCTTCTCGCAGTTACGTCTTTAGCTGCGGAATCTCTCCAAGATCAACTCGACGCCCGACGCGATGCCTTCGAGGCAGGGGCGACCCCCGAAAAAATCGCGCTCTATGCTGATGGGATCGATTCGGTAACCAACAGCGGCATCTACGACGATGCCATCAAAGTTGGCGACATCGCCCCCGACTTCGCGCTGACTGGCGCTGACGGCGAAACAGTCAAGCTCAGTGCGCTGCTCGAGAAAGGTCCAGTCGTGCTGACCTGGTATCGAGGCGGATGGTGCCCCTACTGCAACATTGCCCTGGCAGCTCTGCAAGGCTCCCTTGGCGAGATTCAGGATGCTGGCGCCACGCTTGTCGCGCTTACGCCAGAGCTCCCTGATCACTCACTCGACACCGCCGAGAAAGCTGAGCTCGAGTTCGAAGTCCTCTCCGATATCGGCAACGCCGTTGCTCGCGACTACGGCATTGTTTTCAAAATGACCGACGGGGTCGCTGCAGCAATGCATGCCTTCGCCCAGACGAGGGAAAGGAACGGAGATGACAGCGATGAGCTGCCGCTCTCGGCGACCTATATGATCGCTCCGGATGGTGAGGTCACTTACGCCTTTCTTGATGCCGAGTATCGGAATCGAGCTGAGCCGAGTCGTCTGATCGATGCGCTCAAGGTGCTAGAGAATGGCCCCGACGCGCGCCACTCGCTTCTTCAGTTTTGGGAAAACACATGGAACCCACCCTACGACATCGATCTCGTCGATCGCCTCATGTCGGAGGATTTTGTGATTACCACGGCAGGCACTGATATCGTCGGGAGAGAGAACTTTAAGGACTGGATCCGAGGTTTTCAGAGCCGGATCGGAGATCTGCGGATCAAGAATCAGGATATTTTTCTGAGCGAATCAGGCGATCGAGTCGTGTCTCGCTGGCAGGTCAGCGGCCACAACAAGGGCCTCTTCGAAACCGAACCGGATGGAGCTGAGGCAAGCTTCACCGGAATCGCAGTATGGGAGTGGGAGGACGGAAAGCTGACCCACAACTGGGTCGAGCGCAGCGCCCATGAGCTGTATCAGGATCTGACTCAAGATTAGCGTTATGAGACAGCTCGCTGAGTCCTGCCCCGCTTTGGCAAGCGAGGCTACAGCGGAAGCCGCGTTTACCAGAATGCGGCGATAGGAGGGCCGGGCGATCGCTTAAGCCCTACCCCGCTTTGGCAAGCGAGG
>JBCCBR010000461.1:0-3318 GCA_039033935.1 Verrucomicrobiota bacterium | reverse complement strand
GATCAGATTGGCTCCGGTCTCGACGAGCTGAGCGACCGCTTCGCGGCGAAGCACCGGACTGGGATCGGTCGCCATCGCTGGGATCATTGCTACAGCCGCGTCCTGATCGAGTTTTCGAAAGAGATCGAAAGCGAGATCCCTTGCCATCGGGTGATTCTCTCGATCTACGACAAAGGCCTGAAGCTCGGAAGCGGGGAGAGCGCCGTCAGAATCGCGATGTTCGTTGTAGAGCGCCTCAACTGCGGCGCGGAGCCAGTTCCGTGAGATCGGGCTGGCATCTGCCATCGCCGTTAAAAGAGGGAGAATCGTCTCGGGCTCTGCCTTATTGAGAGTCTGTGAGGCCTCGCTCGCGGCGGCGTTCCCGGCGCCTTCGGGACCGACCGCGAGCAGAGCCGCAATCGCTTCCTGGTCGGCTCGCGCTGGAAGTGACGAAACTCCGAGGAGCCCAAGGGCAAGAAACGCGGAAGCGGTGCGAAGCGAAAAGAAAGCCGTCATGCACCGGAGGCTATAGGGGTGCCTCTGCCAGCGCAAGCTACGGCTTCACTTCCGGGCGACCTTTTCATAGAGGGCCAGCGTCTCGCGGGCGATGCTTTCCCAACTGAAGGTTTCCAAAACTCGCTGCCGCCCTGCCTTGCCGAAAGCGTCTGCCCGATCGCGATCGTCGAACAGTTCATTGAGTGCACTCGCCAGATCCTGAGCAAACACCTCTGGCTCAGTTGCCTCAAAGGGAGACTCGGTCTGCTGTTGGAGTGGAACTCTTAAGCCCGTTTCGCCATCGAGTATAATCTCTTTCATGCCCCCGACATTAGAAGCGACGACCGGCGTTTCGCAGGCCATCGCCTCGAGATTAATGATGCCGAAGGGCTCGTAGATCGAGGGTGTGCAGAAGACCCGGGCGTGGCTGTAGAGCACGATTTTCTCGTATTCAGGGAGCATCTCCTGTATCCAGATGATGTCTCCGCCAAAGCTCTCCCGAGCACCATCGACTGCGGTTTCCATCTCCGTGAGGATCTCCGGCGTATCCGGTGCTCCCGCACAGAGGACGACCTGCGCCTCGGGTCTGAGGTGCTGAATCGCACGGACCAGATGAATGATACCCTTTTGCCGAGTGATCCGACCGACAAACAAGACAAAGGGCCGGTCTGGATCAATGCCGTGTTTTTCGAGGATCGAATTGTCGAAGGTCGGCGTGTATTCGTTCGGGTCGATTCCGTTGTAAATCACTGGGACCCGCTCTTCGGGGACATCGAAAAAACGGAGAATATCGTTGCGCGTTTCATAAGAGACCGCGACCACCGCATCCGCCATTTCAATGGCAGTCTTTTCGAGCCAGAGCGTGAAGTCGTAGCCACCGCCGAGCTGCTCTCGTTTCCAGGGACGAAGCGGCTCCAATGAATGCACCGTCAGGACCATGGGTATCTGGTAATTGAGCTTCGCGAGGATCCCGCCGAAATGACTGTACCAGGTGTGAAGATGCACCACATCGGCTTCGATCTTCTCGGTGTTGAAGTCGAGACAGTTTTGCAGGGCAGCGAAAACCGACTGCAGCGGCTTTGGCGCGGTGTAGGAATCGCGGCTCGCGCTGAAGCCTTGGACGACCGGATTACCCTCCTCGATCGCTTGATCGCCAAAACAGCGGACCTCGACCTCGCAGAGCTTGGCCAGCTCTCTCGCCAGGTATTGCACATGAATACCGGCACCCCCGTAAATGTGTGGGGGGTATTCGTTGGTGAGTAAAAGTGGCTTCATAGACAGTCAGGATCCGGCCTTGGCTTTTTGCGGCGGCTACTTCAGCAGCGGAAGTCAGAGCAAGCCGCTTGTTGCCTTGCAAAAAGTCGCAAGTCGGGGGTTTGGACGGACAAAATTGAAAATCGGATCAGACTTCGACTGTCGATTTCCACTCCGCGACGTCGATCGCTCCGGGGTGACGAGTCTCAAGAGCGGCAGCGAGGCTTTGCGATTGCTCCGGTTCTCCGTGGACCAGAAACGTGTTTTTCTTTGCGCCACCCATCTGGGAGAAATAGTCGATCAACTCACTGTGGTCGGCGTGGCCGCTAAATGAATCGAGGATTTCGACATTGGCGCGCAACTTGAACGGGTCACCGAAAATGTTGACCTCTTCCCAGCTGTTGCGAATTTTCCAACCAAGCGTGTTTTCTGCGCAATAGCCGACGAAGAGGATCGTGTTACGATCGTCCTCAATGTTGTTCCTGAGGTGATGGAGGATTCTCCCCGCTTCGCACATGCCCGAGGCAGAGATGATGATGCAGGGCTGGTCGACTTTGTTGAGTTTTTTCGACTCACTCACTTTTCGGACCATCGTCAGATTTTCGAATCCGAAAGGATTTCGCTTCTCGAAGAGAAAGTCGTAGACCTCGTCGTTGAAGCACTCGGGATGAATTCGGAAGATTTCAGTCGCATTGACCGCGAGGGGACTGTCGACATAGATCGGCACCTCAGGGATTTCGCCCGCTTCCGTTAATTCGTGGAGCACATAGATGAGCTGCTGAGTCCGTTCGACGGCAAAGGCGGGGATGATGACCTTACCCTTGCGCTCAAGCGCTCGGTTGAGAATATCGCGGATGAGGTGGTTCGCCTGAGTGGGGAGCTCGTGTTCGCGGGCTCCGTAGGTGCTCTCCATGAGGAGAACGTCGACATCATCCGCCGCGACCGGATCTCGAAGCAGCTCGTTGTCGCCGCGTCCGACATCGCCGGAAAAGAGGACACGCCGCTTCTGAGAGCCCTCTTTGATATCGAGGACGACTTGAGCAGATCCAAGGATGTGGCCCGCGTCGATAAACGTCAGGGTCACCCCGTCTGCGATCGGGATCGCTCGATCGTAGCCGACATTCACAAATTGGCGGAGGCACTGCTCGGCTTCGATCTCCGTGTAGATCGGCTCGATCGGGGACTCCCCGCGTTTTTTCCGGCGCTTATTGAGCCACTTGGTGTCCTGCGTCTGGATACGGGCGGAGTCCGGCAGCATGATCGAACAGAGATCTCTGGTAGCGAAAGTCGAGTAGACGTTTCCGGTGAATCCGTTGCTGGTCAGATTGGGGAGGTTACCGCTGTGGTCGATGTGAGCGTGAGACAAGACCACCGCATCGACCGACTCGGGTGGATAGAGAAAGTTGCGATTGCGGTCGTAGGTATCATCGCGCCGCCCTTGGTAGAGTCCGCAGTCGAGGAGGATGCGCTGATCATTCACCTCGATGAGATGCTGTGATCCGGTTGTGGTCCCGGCCGCTCCGCAAAATGTAATCTTCATGCAGTGCGTTTTTAGCGAGAAGCTCGAACTAGGGCAAGCGGTGCTTCAGG
>JBCCBR010000460.1:0-3326 GCA_039033935.1 Verrucomicrobiota bacterium | reverse complement strand
CCCCAGGTTGGGCGCAACACAGCCAGTGTCCCAAAGTTTCCCACCGCAATGTGGAATGCGACCTTCAGTGCATGAGCGACTACAAAGTCTCTTTGAGGAAATGCAGCAGCCAGGCCGACCCAGAGGAGAGACGTTGCCGCGACTGAAAAAATGGCGCGGAGATCGTGCCCGCGGCGACCGCGCTGAGCTTTTTCCTGAGCCCTCCGAACCCGTGGCGTTTCGAGGAGATGACTGGCGAAATAAAGCAGCAGTGGCAAAAAGTAGAGCCATCCTCCCAAGACCCAGACGGCAAAGCCAAGAAGAGCGGCCCCCAGCATGGCGCTGCCATCGAGCGATGATCGGCTCCGTGCAAAGATCACCAGACTCAGGACCGCGACCAGCACAAGAAACCTGAAAAGTAGCTCATCGTCCCCCAGTTCCATGAAGCGACTGAGCGCGAACCACCCACCCAGAGGGATGAACAAGTTATCAAGACCATTGAATGCGATTGCCTCAAAAAGCGCCACGAGCAGTGCAAGCGTGAAGGCCGCCAGTAAAGTCGCCGACCGAGAGAGATCACTGAACAGCAAAAGGGGGATATGGGCTGCCAGGAAACTGGCGAAAAAGACCGTGACTGAGCCTTCCGCGCTTTTCGATCCAGTGAGAGTTCGATAACTTGTCGCACCGTAGCGCGTTCCCACCAAAGCTCCTGCCGCATCGGCAATCGTCAGAACGAGGATAGGGACCAGGTAAAGAATTCGATCGCCGTCGGCCAGCGCAAAAACGAGTGCGACTGCAACGACGAAAAAAATCTCGCCGTAAGTCTGGCGATCCACCTCGTGTAGGGCAGCCCCGACCGACTTGCGAAGACGCTGGGATCGTCTCACCAGGAAAAGGCCGACGGCTGCAATCACTCCAAGGATAGCAACGGGGGGCCACCGCTCAAAGACCCAGGGAAACGAAATCGTGATCAAGCCTATCGAAACGTGGGCCGTCTTTCGCGCGGTTTCCGGATGCCAGCCTCCGGCACGCGAGATCAGCGCGACGAGCCAGAGGATCAATCCGAAACCGATTGCATAGACAGCGATCCATCCACACTCAGCGAGACTAACCATGCCGCACCTCCTCGATGATAAAGTCGCTGTAAAAAAATGCCTGATCCTTCTCAAACAAGTCAGCTGAAAGCTCGCGCAAGTGATGGAAATGCTCCGTCAATTCTGAGGAACCGCGTCTCGGAACCATCATGTTCCAATACGCGACCCTTCCTCCGAGCCGAGTCGATTGGGAGATCTGGCGCCAGATTTCGAGACAGAGGGATTCATCGAGGTATTCGAAAACATCGCTCAGGTTGTACCGGTCAAATGTCTCTCCTTCCGCGAGCACCTCGCTGAGCGACTGCTTTCGCCACTCCAGTCGATCGAGGTTGTTTCGGATCCGCTCAAAATTTTCCTCACGAAGGGCGAAAGGAAGGGCGTCGCGGTGCGTGCCGGTCAAAATCCAAGTGAGGTAAGGGTTGCGCGAAGGATCGAGCTCAACCAAGGCGTGACGAGTGCGTTCGAGAATCCTGCCAGCGACGTCTTTCTCGGTCACGTAGCGGAAGAACTCTTTGTCTCGACCCAGCCTCGCCATCGCAAATCTCGAGAAAAAGAGTCGGAAGATCCCTCGCCACCTTTTCGAGTTCCAAGATCGTTCGAAAAACTCTTCCCGCTCGGACTTGGACCGCAGTGAGAGAAGTGCTTCGATCCGGCGACGCGAGTGGACAAGAGGCAGAATCCGCTCCCGGAAGATTCTAAAGTAATTTTCAAACCTACCGGCTGTTCCAATCCCCTTTTCGAGAGCACTCTGATTGGCTCGCCAAAAGTCTCGCGTCTCGGGAGTCAGTTGGCGTTCACAGCGGCGGAACAAATCCTTCCTCCGCGAGGAGATTCGAGACCCCATCAATTCGAGGAGCTCTTCGTGATCCAGCTCTCGATAAGCAGCCACTCGCAACTCGAGACACGCGAGCTGCGCCGCGCTCAGATCAATCGCGATGACCTGCTCTGGATCGCGAGCGAGCAGGGCCAGCGTGTTGTCGCCAGCGGATGCGATCGACAAGCATCGGTCGCCTGGTTGAGGATCGAGACCAGCTAGTAAGACGTCGGCATCTTCCCAACACTGCGCGTAGCGGACCCGGGAGAAGTCAGCCCGATTCGAAATATCGCCTGACGGTTCTTTCATCTAACTTTCAGGGGTCGATCCGGTAGCCTCGGATGAGGATCGTTTCACCAATTTGACCCAGCCTTCGCTGCCGTCCATCTCCACCTCGTCTCCGGTTTCGAGCCAATCGCAGACGCCACTCAATCCCACGATCGATGGCAGACCCATCTCCCGTGACACGATTGCAGAGTGCGAAAGCATGCTGCCGCGCTCAACCAGCAAACCCGAGGCGGCCGGGAACAACATCACCCAGCCAGGGTCAGTCTGCCTTGCGACGAGAATTTCGCCCGGACGAATGTCGGCATCTCGCGGATCGATCACGACACGCACCTGTCCCCTGACCCGTCCCGGACAACACGCCGTTCCAGATTTCTCAGTCGCCGAATCGAGACTTCTGGCTGGCTTTTCCGTCCACGTCGGATCATCAGAAATGGACTCGATCCGATCGGGTGGCGGCTCGTTTTGAAGGAATCGCTCCGTCTCCAATCTTCGAGACTCGATCCGTTTTGGTGAGATGTCGTCATGCAGGATTTCTTCAATGGTTAGATAGAAGACGTCGTCTGGTTGCGATATGCGGCCCTCCTCATGCCAGTGCCGCCCCTTCTCGACCATGATCCGACGAACCTGCCCAAACAGCCTCGTTCGCTCAAATCGCAGATTTTCCCGATCTCGGACTCGATTTCGAGTTTGTCGCAAGACCCAGGCAAATACGCGTCTTCTGAGCCAGCCCTTTACTGCGACGGCGGGAGTCGACTGAGTTGAAGAAGCCGCGCCCTCGTTTTGGTTACGACCCCGCTCTTTGATTACCGCGGCCATGCCTTCGACCGCGGCCAGCAAAGGGGTATCGTCGTCATGCAAGGTCGGGCTCTCCAGCTTGAGTTCCTCAAGACAGCGGTCGCCGAACTTCTCCAGATATTGCTCCCACTCACTTCGGTAAGACTTTCTTTCCGCAGCGAGCTGCGCCATCGCCTGGATCCGGCGAGCAGGCTCAAGGCTGATGATCTCATCACCAGCTCCGGCAACCAGCGCGTTCGGATCAGCATCGTCTGCCCATTTTGCACAGAGCTTTCGCAGCACGCCAAAGGCAATCATGGCGAGGAAGTCATTGATGAGTGGGGCGTCCCATTTCTTGAGAAGTTGCTCCTCGAGTT
>JBCCBR010000459.1:0-3335 GCA_039033935.1 Verrucomicrobiota bacterium | reverse complement strand
GCGACCGGGGAGGAGGTCTACTCGCTCGCAATCATCATCGATGAGCAAATCCAGCAGGCCCAGCAACAGCGGAGGTGGAAAATTTTCGCGACCGACGTGCACCCTGAGTCACTCGAACTTGCCAGCTTGGGCGAGTATCATGCGAACGCCATCGCGGAAGTCTCGAAACAGAGACTCGACACCTATTTTACCCAGGTAAACGACCGATTTCAGGTGAAACGGGCCCTCCGGGAAAACGTCGTCTTTGCTTCCCACAATCTGCTACGAGACCCGCCGTTTACCAAAATGCACCTGATCACGTGTCGAAATCTGCTGATCTATTTTTCACCGGAAGCGCAACGGCGCATCCTCAAGATGTTCTCCTTCGCCCTTCAGGATCAGGGAGCTTTGTTTCTTGGGAGCAGCGAGTCAGTCGGCGAGCATGCCGACGAATTCGACGTCGTCGGAAAAACGGAACGAATTTTTCGGAAAAATGGGGTGATGCCCTACTCGCCGGGGACCGTGCCTTCGCAGACAGAGAATTACCGGAAAAACACCAACCCTAAAAAATCAGCGAACCTACCTCGCACGGGGCCTACCTACGAAGTCCTCGAGCAACTCCTTGCCGCTCACATCGAAAGCGGTGTCTTGATCGACGACGAGGGCTTCATCACCTACAGCATCGGAGAGACTCGCGATCTCCTCCGTCCACCGGCCGGTCGCATGTCGAACAAGCTTGTCGACATGCTTCCAGCCTCACTCAAAGTGACCGTGGCCAGTGCCATCCATCAAGCCCAGCGCCGCGAGCAGCGCGTGGTCTTCGAGTCCGAGATTCAAGATGAGGAAGCTCAGCGAAAAATCGAGGTCACGATCGATCCGCTGAGCCAGTTTGGAGGTGAGCGCTTCACCTTCGTCGTGCTGAAGCCCTACGAGGAGGTTCGCCGCACGGGCGAGCCAATCGACTTCAACAATGACGAAGCGAGCGAAAACCGGATCCGGGAACTGGAGTCTGAACTCAAAGTCTCCCAGGAGGGTATGCAGAACGTGGTCGAGGAGCTCGAGACCAGTAACGAAGAACTGCAATCGACCAACGAGGAGTTGATCGCCTCGAATGAGGAACTGCAGTCGACCAACGAAGAATTGCAGTCGGTCAACGAGGAGCTCTACACCGTGAACTCGGAATTTGACTCGAAGAATCGCGAACTCGCAGAGCTCAATAGCGATCTCGACACCTTGCTCAAGTCAACTCGCATCGGAGTGATCTTTCTCGACGAGAAGCTTAACATTCGGAAGTTCACGCCGTCTGCCGCATCCGCGATTCATCTACTCGATACCGACGTTTCCCGCCCGCTCAGTCACGTGACCAACAACCTCGAGATCAACCCTGACATCCTCACCCAGATGGCAGAGTCAGTGTTCTCGACTCGGCAGGAAATCGAGCAGGAAGTGAAGTCTCGCGACGGTCACTGGTATCTCATGAAACTGCTCCCTTTCACCGATGCGATCGGCAACGTCGGAGGAGTGGTCCTGACTTTTGTCGACATCAACCAGACCAAAGAGGCGCAGCGATTGCGCGAATTCGAGGCGCAGCGCCAACTCATCATTGGCGATGCAGTGGACACGATGGTTTGGCTTCATCTCGACAAGGAAGGCCGATGCGTCGAAGAGCACCCATCCTGGGAGAAGTTCACAGGCCAGGCCTGGCCCAGTTACCAGAACTTCGGCTGGCAGGAGGTCATTCACGACTCCGACAGACCTGAAATCAAAATCAGTGTCGGAAAGTCTATCGAGGGACACCAGCATTTCACTCCGAGTTCTTTTCGGATCTACCATCATCCATCGGCAGACTTCCACCAATGCGAGTCAGAGTTCTGGCCCATTATCACAGGCAATCGTCACGAGGGCTGGGTTGCCTGCTTCAAGGACATCCACGAGTCTCAGATCGCCATCGCCGAGCTGGAACATCAAAAGTCGATCCTGGATTCGATCGTCAACAACTCGAGCGCTGCTATTTCAGTCAAGGATCTGGAAAAACGCTACATCCTGATTAACCAATACATGCTGGAGTTGATCGGGCTGGAAGAGCCTGCTGAAGCGATCGGGAAATCGGTCGAAGAGCTACTGAACAATGAGGTCGTCAACATCATCGATGAGCACGACGACCATGTTCTATCGACAGGGCGAAACCGCACCTTCGAAGCCTACATCAACCCGAATAACCCGGAAATCCCTTACAGCATCACCAAGTTTCCACTGCGCTCGCCGGAAGGGACCATCGAGGGGGTTGTGGGAATTGCGACAGATCTCAGCGACGTAAAACGCCAGCAGCAGTTGCGGAGACAGACCGACGAACTCTCGCGAGTCAATCTGGAGCTCGCGCTCCGAAACAAGGAACTCGACGATTACGCCAACATCATTTCGCACGATCTGAAGCAGCCGCTCCGCACCATCTACGCACTGGCAGAGATGCTCGAAGAAGAGCTCGGAAGCGATCTCGCGGAAGACGCCGCTGACTACCTGAGGAGGATCTCGCGGGCAAGCGGCAAACTCCGCCGCATGATCGATGGCATTCTCGATTATTCGCGATCAGGTCGCGACGACCTTGACCTCCAGGTTTGTCAAGTCGGAGAGCTGGTCAATGAAGTGATCGAATCACTCGAGACAGATCTCAATCGGGAAGGAGTCAGAGCGGAAGTTTCGCAGGGCCTCCCTGAGATCAATGCGGACCGCACCATGCTCTACCAGATCTTCCAGAACCTGATTGCCAACGCCATCAAGTTCACCAATGCCGACTCGCCCACCTTCTGGGTTCGGCATCAGTCGAACGAAGCCGAGCATGTCTTTTTTGTGGAAGACAACGGAATCGGAATCGAGCCAGAATTCCGCGAAAGCATTTTCCGACCCTTCGAGAGGCTCAATTCGGAAGAGGCCTACCCCGGTACCGGCATTGGTCTCTCGATTGCCCAACGCCTTGTCGAGCGGCACGGAGGCAGCATCAGTGCTCTCGACCGCGAGGCTGGGCCGGGGACCTCGTTCCGTTTTACTTTGCCGATAAATTCGCGGAGCTTGGTGAAAGTGTGATGGTTCGATCGTAACGTCGGCGCACTCCTACCCCCTTTCTCATGAGCCGAGCCGACTCTCCAGCGAGCTACCGAATAGCTCTGGTCGAAGATAATCCCGACGACCGACTTCTTTTTCACAAAGGAGTCAAACGGGCCGATCTCCCCTGGAGGATTTTCGAGTATCACGATGGGATGGCCGAGGGGCTTGAGCCGATCAGTTGGGATTCTCCGCTTCCCGATCTCGCGTTTGTCGATTTGAAACTACCCAAATTCAGCGGCGTTGAGTTAATCAAG